>BJFV01000196.1 GCA_014190055.1 Actinomycetes bacterium | reverse complement strand
TGCTTCAATTTGTGTCATTTATCGACGTGGCGACTTACTGGTTAGGTTGGGCGATTTATTAAGCCACACCAAAAAGTTAGAAGAACTTGCAGAATTGGTTTGCGAAATTGGCACAGAAATTGAAAAATACAATCTAAGGGCACTCAAATTTTACAATCTTGCATCCAAAGCAATTCAAGTAATATTTCCGCATGCACGTGCCTACATGACTCATTAATCAATAACTAATGAACTTTGAAGAGTTGAGAGAACTGGTGCGGGCGCGACGCACAGACATGATGGTCGACAAAGATCGTGCGCTCGATGACGGCGTCATCGAGAAACTTTGCGAATTGGCAATGTGGGCACCGAACCACAAGCTCACTTTTCCGTGGATGTTTGCTGCCGTGACCGGCGAGGCTCGCGAACGACTAAGCAACTGCGTCGCAGACGCGATGGCGCGCGAAGGCGACAAGCCAGAAAAAGTCGCCAAAGCTCGTACAAAGTTTCAGCGTGCACCAGTGATTTTGATTGTTGGCACCGACCAAGGCGACACACAACTACGCACCGAAGAGAACCGCGATGCTGTGTCAGCAGGTATTCAAAACATTTTGCTTGGCGCAACGTCTCTAGGTTTGGCAAGTTTTTGGTCGAGTTGCCCGAAAGGCGTTAACGACGATGTGGCTAATTTCTGTAATTTCAAACTCGGCACACACATCACAGCGATGATTTATCTCGGTCACCCAGAGCGTCAGGCACCACCAATCGATCGCCCGCCTGCAAAAATATTTAAAATTACGAAATAAAGTTATTTTTTCTTGTACCCGGCTGGGCAAACTGGCTTGGTACTAGTAATTTTTTTGATGACCTTACCTTTAACGCATGTAATAGTAACTTTTGTTGTTGGCGCCGACTTGACCGCACTTGACCCGGAACCAGCACTCGTACTTTTTGCGAGTTTTACAGCACCGATATAACCACCAAAACTGCTTTCAAACCCACCCGCCCACAAGATCATGTTGCCGGATTTGTCTAAAAAGACGTCGGGATCATTGCCGAAACTATTTGAAAACGCACTCGGAAACGAAACTTTGTATTCGTTGGAGAACGTCAACCCACCGTCCCGACTTGTCGCATACCACAACCCAATATCTTGAGGTTCCATTTTTTGTTTGCCGGCAGAGTCAAGACCTTGGCGCGCGCCATTGTCGAAATAGAAAAGTGTCACAGAACCGTCAGCGTGAACAACTGCCGCGGGGTGCTCTGCACTTCGGTTGATTGCGTTGGCCCCAACACCGACTCGTATTCCTGAATCGGCTTTCCAGTTAAGACCATCAGTTGAAATAGCCGAATAAACCTGATGTGGGTCAGGGCCGGTACCAGCTTTAACCATGTCCGAGAAGAATGCTCGATATCGACCGTCTGTCAATTTCACGATCGATACACCCGTCAGCCCTTTGCTCGCCCCCGGAAAGTCACTTGCAGAGATGCAAGAGTCTTTTTCTACCGTGAATGAAAGCCCGTCGGTCGAAATTGAACACGACACACCGTAACTTGTCATGTTGTACATTCTGAACCGACCGTCCGCCAATTTGACTACCCGCGGCATACCCTGTCCGCGGTCCGATCCGAATGCGTTGCCGACCGGCGTGAAAGTCGCACCGTCGGTCGAGTCGGCTATCACGATTCCCTTATTCTGCGCAAAAACATAGGCGCGAATCGTGCCGTTTGGCAACACCACACCAGACACATCAGCAACTGGAAGACCTTTATCAACACCAAACATGCTCGGGTACAAGATCTTCTCTGAAATCATCGTCGCCGAATACGGCCCTGCGGGAAATACATCAGCAGGGTCGGCATGCGCCGGGTTTGCAGAAACTGCGATGGTCACCACTGCCGAAAACAAAAGACTAAATGCTTTATGTCTCAAGTTAAACATTTAAATACCTCATTTTCACTTTCGAGAAGTCAAACTGCTTTTCGAGATCCACAATTCAAGTAAAAATATACTCACTGAAGTGTGTAAACGCCAAAGACCTCACGCAAGATATCGCTGACTTCACCAAGAGTTGCGTTAGCCCGCAACGCATCTTTCATCGGATACAGCAAGTTGTCGCTCTTTAGTGCCGCACCTTTCAAAGTCTCTAGCGCTTTGCTTACAGCAGCCTGATCACGCGACGCACGCAACTTTGCGACGCGCGCAATTTGGCTTCGCTCTAATTCTGGGTCAACTTTTTTCGGCACGAATTTTGGTTCTGACTCGGCAACAAACTTGTTGACACCCACCAAAACTCGAGAACCATCATCAATCGACTTCGTATACGCATAGGCCGACTCTTCAATTTCGC
>BJFV01000195.1 GCA_014190055.1 Actinomycetes bacterium | reverse complement strand
GGCGGAATGTTCGTCTTGTTTCCGTTGACAAGTTTGGTTTTATTTAGTTCATGGTTCGTGCTGACAAAAACTACGCGTAAAGCATCGATCGCATCGTTGACGATTTCAATTGCTTTGCCATTTGGCATTTATTACGAAGGCGCCGAAGCCTGGGAGATTGCCGCGACTCTTGCACTCGTCGGGTTCATCATCGTCAAACATTTACCAAATCTTCGCCGTCTGAAAACTCACGAAGAACCCGACATCATCTAACCTCTTGCCATGCTGGCGATAATTGATTCGTTTTTTGAATGGTTGAAAGAGTCGTCGTCGTCGCCGTGGTTTTATCTGGTGATTTTTGTGATCGCCACACTTGACTCTGTTTTGCCGATTGTGCCGAGCGAAACTTTGGTGATCATCGGTGGCGTCACTGCTGGCGCTGGTGATCTATCGATCGCACTCGTGATTCTCTGTGGTGCCAGCGGGGCATTCGTCGGTGACAACTTGAGTTATCTGCTCGGACGTGAAGCCAGCGACTGGGTAGTCAAGCGACGAACTCGAACCGAAAAAGGTGCCAAACAACTCGCCAACATTGTCGAACAGATTCACGAGCGCGGCGGTTTGTTGTTAATCACCGCGAGGTTTATTCCGGGTGGTCGAACTCTGCTCACCTTGTCGTGCGGCGTCACGCAACAACCGAGAAAATGGTTTGTCGGTTGGGCTGTCGTTGCGGCAAGTATTTGGGCCACATATGCATCATTGCTTGGCTTCATCGGCGGAAAATCTTTTGCTGACAATCACACCAAAGCATTTCTGATCGCCTTCACTAGCGCGTTCTCAGTGACAATCGTGATTGAAGTCGTGCGGGCTGTTCTGAAGAGGCGAAAGCGCAACAAGTAATTCGTTTAATTCACGGCTGTAAAGTTAAAGGTAGTGACTTTGCAACTCAATGTTGACTCGGCGGCTTGGCGTCGTCACGTTTCTGAAACTACGAAAAGCCTCGGCGACCTAATACCAGTCGTTAAAGGCAATGGTTATGGTTTTGGTCGCGCGACATTGATTGAGCATGCCCAAAAAATCTCGAGTGATATCGCTGTGGGCACAATTTTTGAGACTCACGATGTGCCGAACAGCTGTCGCGCCTTTGTTCTAACGCCAGTCGGCAAAACACTGCCATCCGCAAAAAACATGACTGAAAATATTGTCCTGACGGTCGGCTCAGTTGGTCATGTGCAAAACCTGCGCGACGCCGGTTGGCATGGCGAAGTCGTCATCAAGTTGCGCTCGAGTATGAATCGCTACGGTGCCGACTCAAGCGAACTAAGTGCTCTAGTCGCCGCAGTGCAAGCCGCAGGACTCACTCAAATTGGTTGGTCGGTGCACCCGCCACTTGATGGCACACCGAAAAGTCATGCCGTTGAAATTGGCAACATAATTTCAGGTGTCGATTCAGACTTGACATGGTTTGTCAGCCACATTGACGCTGAAAACCTCGTCGATCTGCGTAAAAAGTTTGCCAATAAAACAATTCGCGTTCGCAGTGGCACGCTACTTTGGCTTGGCGACAAGTCGATGTTCGAACTCAACGCCGATGTGCTCGATGCGCGACCAGTAAAAAGTGGCGATGTTGTCGGTTATCGCAACATCACTCTTCATCAAGATGGCACTCTCGTAATGATCGGCGCCGGCACAAGCCACGGCGTGCAACTCGTTGGCGCCGAGTTGAGTCCATTTCATTTCAACTCGACGCGTCTCAGCCTCGTCGAACCGTCACATATGCACACGTCGATGGTGTTTGTGCCTGCAAATCAAACGGCTCCAAAAACGGGTGACATGGTTGATGTGCAACAGCCACTAACTCGCGTCTATCCCGACATTATTTCTTGGATCTAGCAGTGCCGACTCACGCAAGTGATCGCCAACTTGAGCAACGCTTCGCTTCGCTTGATGTTGCGCGCACAGTCGCCCTATTTGGCATCATCGTGCTTAACTATCACGGTTACTTGAACTTTCAGGGCACAAATTCGACGACTGCGCCGTCGATATTCGAGAGGTGGTGGCACCCGTTTGAGGGTGCTCTGGCGAATCCGTTTCCTGTCGGTTTCGTAATGGTTGCTGGCATGGGTGTTGCCTTGTTGTTGCAAGATGTTGCTCGCGCGAACGCGCACCATGATGCACCAGAGATTGCGCGCGCACGCACCGAAGCTCGATGGCGACTCGCCCGCCGCGGGCTTTTTCTATTCACACTTGGTTACGGCATCGAGTGGATATGGGCTGGCACGATCTTGCCGTACTACGGCGCATATTTTGTCGTTGCCAGCATCATTGCGACTTGGTCGGCACGAAAACTTAT
>BJFV01000194.1 GCA_014190055.1 Actinomycetes bacterium | reverse complement strand
AATTTGTGTCGATTCGCCACGAACTCGAATTGTTACGACGCCTTTGCCGACGACAGTTACGTTCTGTGCGTCGAGGTCGATGACCATGCCAGTGTGTTCGTCAACACCGAGGACATAAACATCTGCAGGTAAATCGCGCTCGAGCATCGACAGGCGGCGTTCTCCCATATAACAAAAACGTGTGTCGTGATGACCGCCCTCAGCATTGTTGTAGTGGGGAATTAGAGCAACGTTGACCCCGATTTCGCCGAGAATGTTGAGACCATTGAGCCAACGTGGATCTTCGCCAACTTTGTAGATTTCATAAACAGGCAAAGTGAATCGCCCGAGTGTGAGTGCGGCTGCAGACGCAAACGTCACAATTCCGCCGTCGCGAAGTTTTTTGCTCAGTAGACCGGCTAGTGGCGTGCCCGACCACTGTCTCAACGCATAAGTTGGCGAACCTGGCCCCGCAAAAACATAGTCGGCGTCGGCAACTTTTTGCAGTCCACGCTCGACGCTTAGAGAATCAGCACCAATTATTTCAGTAAGACCTGCAACTTCGAGACCGAGGTTGATGCTTGTTTGAAAATAATCGACGGCTTTTGTTGCTAGTTCTGGTGCGTTTTCTTGAAACCCGTACGGTGTGTCGAGCAAAACTGCGCGAGCAGATTTTTGAAGTTTGCTGGCAAGCATTCGGTGTGTCGTCACCATCGTTGGCGCTGTTTCACCAGAACCCATTACGGCAAGAATGTGTGGCGTTGACATCAGAAGAATCCGTCGGTTATGGCTGCGTGCACGACTTTGGCAAATCGTTCAGGGTGTTGGGCATGTAAGTCATGATCAGCGGGGCTAAACCATTCAACCCGCACCTTGGGCACTAATTGCTCGGCGAGTTCAATTGCGCTGCGTTTTGAGTCGTTGAACACACTGTTCGCACCTTCAGCCGGAACAAACATCACGGGAACAGAGATTTGACTATATATACGTGTCGGATGATGCTCCCATAGTCCACGCAAGATCATCATGTGACGCTCAAGATTTAACCAAGGCCGCAATGTGCCGTCAGGTAAATGCTCCATGCAGGCGAGCGCACCATTGATGCCGGTCTCGGGCCAATCGTGGTGACTGCGTTGCAAATATTTTCGAAAGTCATCGATGCGCGTGCCGGCTATCGCGGGTGGCCGTAACGCTTGGGCGCAATCATCCCAGTTTGGAAAATGATTTTGTAATTCAAGAAAGCCGCCGTCAACACAGACGACACCGCGCACCAACTGTGGTTGAGTATGAGCGAGTTCGAGCACAACATTGCCGCCCCACGATTGGCCACATACGACGGGTGCTACGAAGTTTTGCTTTTGAATTTCGCGCAACAGCCCGGCTAGATCTTTAGTCACGGTTTGCATGTCGTAACCGGTGTCGGGTTTTTCACTCAGACCATGACCGCGAAGATCGACTGCGGTGACGAGATGGCCGAGCGACGACAACGCGAGTGCGGCGCCCTCCCACAACATTGCATTAGATGCCAAGCCGTGCACAAGCACGATGGGTGTTTGCTTATGAGTTTCTGGTTTGCCCCAGGTGACAGTTCGCAGGCGAACATTGTTCGAAGTATCAACAAGTTCGGTCTGCGCAGCGTCGTTGTTAGTACTCATGTTTGCGTTTCTGTTCACGTTTCTTTACGTCCGGTCACATTTACCTTTTTGCATTGCGCAAGTTGAGTTAACAGTTATCAGAGTATTCTGCAGAAGTGAGCAAATTGTGATCGATCTAGTTTTGTTGGTGAATTTTGTGGCTACGGCGGTGATGACGGGCGTCATCTGGTTCGTGCAGTGGGTTCATTATCCGCTGTTGGCGACTGTGCCGGTTGATCGTGCGGTGGATACCGCAGTCGAACATCAACGACGCACGGGTCAAGTGTTGGCTTTGCCGATGGCTGCTGAAGGTGTGACTACTTTATGGTTGCTTGTCAGTCGCCCCGATGCAGTGAGTTTAATTTTTCCATGGCTCGGCGCAGTGCTGTTGGCAGTTGCGCTTGGCAGCACTGTGTTTTTGTCGGTGCCGTTGCATTCGAAAATGGCGACAAATCCAACTGCCGATGTTGGTCGGCGACTAGTTGTGACTAATTGGCCGCGAACAATCGCCTGGAGTGCGCGCACAGTTGTTTGTACTGTGATGTTGCTGCAAGTTATGCGTGCGTAAAGAGCGGCGATGAGTTATTCAGAAGTTTGCCCACAGCCAGTACGCCGCGCGGTGATGAAACAAGGTTGGTACGACCTCGCATATATTCATTTTCGCTACAGCGTCGATGAAGTCGCGCGAATTTTGCCAGACGGACTCGAAGTTGATGTTTGCGATGGCTCAGCGTGGG
>BJFV01000193.1 GCA_014190055.1 Actinomycetes bacterium | reverse complement strand
GCAAGAGTTGCCGATGCGGTTGTGTGATCGACGAGCACCGAGCCCGGCTTCAAACCAGCAAGCACACCATCAGCACCGAGCACGACGCTGCGCACGTCGTTGTCGTTGCCAACACACACCATCACAACATCGCACTGCTCGCCGACTTCGCGCGGCGACGATGCAAAACTTCCGCCATTTTTTTCAACCCACTGCTTGGCTTTTTCTGTACTGCGGTTGTAGACGACAACTTCGTGACCCTTGCTGGCTAGATGGCGCGCCATTGGCGAACCCATTACGCCTAGTCCGCAAAAGCCAACTTTCATTTCGCGTCAGCCCGCCAAAAAACTATTTCTTTTTGGCTGCTGCTTTGGCCGCCGCAGGCTTTGCAACCGATTTTGTGGCCGCCGACTTGGCTGCACCTTTAGTTGCAGTTTTCGCTGGCTTAAGAACGCCCTTTTCAAGCGCTTTGTCTAAATAAATTTCGGCTTCTTCAGTCGTGCACTTCAACGCAGGCTGAATTTCGGAAATTAAATTAACTCGCGCACGGTCGTACATTGTTTTTTCCGCGGCCGACAAAGCCGAATCACGATCACGCGCCGCTAAGTTACGAACAACTTCGGCGACTTGATAGACATCACCACTCTTAAGTTTTTCTTGGTGATTCTTAAATCGGCGCGACCAGTTTGCCGGCACGCGAGGGTCTGCTTTCGAAAGTACTGAGACCAAGTCTTGCAACTCACTCGAAGAAACTGGCGGACGCACACCGACCGCAGAAATTTGTTCTACCGGAATCGACAGAGTCATTTCGTTGATCACGGTGCGCAAGATCAAATAATCAGATGTCTTGCCAAAGGCCTTCATTCGCTTGATGTTCAAAACGATGCAAGCGCCGTGTTGTGGATAGATGACTGTGTCACCTTTTTTCCATTTAAGTTTCACTAAATACCCTTCTCAATCAGACCCCAAAGGATACGCCACGAACGACCAATTAGCCGAATGACTTACGACCTAAGCCTTTCGTTGCGTGGATCAAACAACGGCTCTTGGCCAACTGTGGCTTTTTTGCGTTCGCCGAAAATTTCAATTTCAAGTTTGGTGCCAGCAGCCTCGAACTCTGGTCGTACGTAGGCAAGCGCCACACTCTTATTAAGGGTGAAGCTCCAACCACCTGAAGTCGCGATGCCGATTCGCTTTTCGCCGCTAAACACCGAAGCACAAAACGGTGCATCCGCATCGCCGTCTTCGTCAAGTGTCATTGGCACAAATCGCCATTTCGAGCCAGCGGCTTTTTCGGCAATCAATGCATCACGACCAACAAATGAAGGTTTAGTCAAGTCAACGAAGCGATCAAGCGATGCGTCAAACGGCGAGAATCCAATTTCGAGGTCGCCCTTCCATCCGCGATAACACTTGTCGAGGCGCAAACTGTCAACTGCATAAATGCCCATATCGGCAATTTGATATTGCTCGCCCGCCTTCCAGATCGCGTCATAGAGAGCGACCATCTGCTCGTTCGAAGCGTGCAACTCCCATCCAAGTTCGCCGACATAGTTCACGCGCAAAGCACGAACCGGGCCAACTGCAGTGTCGATCATGCGCACCGACAACCACGGAAACGCGGCGTTATCAAGTGCAGACGTCGTGACTTGCGACAAAACGTCTCGCGAACGTGGCCCAACCAAAATCAGTGAGCCGTAATCTTTGGTTACATTCTTGAGCGTCACCGAACCATCTGTAGGCAACGCCATCTCGAGCACATCGAGATCGTGCCACTCTGAACTCGCAGCACCAACCAAGTAGAAACTGTCGTCAGCAACACGAACAACGGTGAACTCGCTAAGAACTTTGCCATCTGGCAGCAACGCATAAACCAAACTTATGCGCCCAACTTTTGGCAACTTTGTGCAAAGCAAATTGTCGAGATACGCAAACGCACCCGGGCCTTTGACTTCAATTTTGGTAAAGCCGGGCAAATCAAGAATCGCCACGCCATTTCGCGCCGCATGCACTTCTTTGGCGACAACTTTGCGCCAGCCATTGCGTCTGAAGAACGAAAGCGAGTGATCAGTGACCTCATTTTTTGGATCAAAATAAGTTGGTCGCTCCCAACCGCCGCGCGCACCGTATGACGCGCCCTTCTTTTTCAGTTTTTCGTAGAGAGGCGAAACATATGCAGGTCGGCCAGCTGGTCGCTCTTCGAACGGAAAGCCCATTGCATATTCGTTTTGATAAACCTCAACTGCTTTGTCGACCGTGTATTTAGTAGTTGCATATTCTTTATAACGACGACGATCAATTGACCACAAATCAAACTCTGGTCGACCGTTGAGTATCCACTCTGCGATTGCTTTGCCAGCACCGCCACCTTGCGCGAT
>BJFV01000192.1 GCA_014190055.1 Actinomycetes bacterium | reverse complement strand
CGCCTCAACTGCAAACGCAACATCTGACGATTCAACTAACAAACGCGAGCTCAAATATGTGTTTCCGTTTTCGAAAGTTCCGGTGACATATTCGCGAGATCATTTGAACTACCCAGCAACAGATGTACACGGCTGTTATGCGCGTGTTCTCGCACCAACCTCCGGAGTCGTATTTGATGTTGAAACAAAAGACTTATGGGTTGAAGAAGTTGACGCACCCGGCACTCGTGGCGGGCTCACGATCACGCTTCATGGCGACGACCGCGTGCGATATTTTTTCGCACATCTCGGCCGAGTCAAGATCAAACGCGGCGAACGAGTCGAACCCGGACAATGGATTGGTGTCATGGGTTCATCGGGTAATGCCCGCATAACCAAGTGCCACACCCATCTCGGCATGTCACGAATTTGCCCACAAAGTGAATACAAAGTTCTGCAAGGCGAAATTTGGCCGTGGAAATTTTTAGATGCCTGGCGCAAAGGCATAAATAAATCACCGATTGAGGCCAAAAACAAAGTCATCAAGGCATCGCCCCGCGCTTGCGAGAACGCGCGCGCACAAGACTAAATCTCAACTCAGTAGTAATCTGCGAGTTGTGAAGCCAAACGTATTGCTGGTCACGCTCGACCAGTTTCGCGGAGACTGTCTTTCTTGTGCCGGACACAAAGTTGTTCGCACGCCAAACCTTGATGAACTCGCGCGAAACGGCGTGCGGCTCGCTAACCATTTCAGCCAAGCAGCACCCTGCTCGCCTGGACGAGCAAGTTTGTATACGGGCACTTATCAAATGAATCATCGAGTCGTTGCTAACGGCACACCACTTGATAACCGCTTCGACAATGTCGCTCGCATGGCACTTCGTGCTGGATACAAGCCGACAATTTTTGGTTACACCGACCAAGGTGTCGACCCTCGCACAACGACTTCAAACGACGACCCGAGACTTTCGACTTATCAAGAAGTGTTACCAGGTTTTGATCGCATCCTGAATTTGTCAGAGCCATATCCACCGTGGCTCGAACACCTAAAACAAAACGGCTATGACCTTAAAGGTGATTACAACAAAGCACTGAGTACCGAGCCTGACCGTCACGAAGACTTGAGCATCTCGACATTTTTGACCAATGAATTTTTCTCTTGGCTAGACAAGCAAGATGCAGAGGAACCCTGGTTTACTCATCTCAGTTATCTGCGACCTCACCCGCCATATGCTGCAGCCGGCAAGTGGGCAAAGCAATATCTGCCCGACGAAATTGACTTGCCAATCACAGCGAGTGAAACTCGCCATCCATTTCACGAAGCCGCAATGAACCACGCGGGCACAGCCGCACCGAAAACCGAGATGGGTCTGCGCGAAATGCGTGCGCAGTATTACGGCATGATCGGTGAAGTTGATCATCAAATGGGTCGAGTGTTTGCAAAACTTCGCGAACGTGGTGACTGGCAAAAAACTTTGATCATCATTACTGCCGACCACGGCGACCAACTCGGTGATCATGGATTAAAAGAGAAACTCGGTTTCTTCGACGTTAGTTATCACATCGTCGGCATCATTCGCGACCCAAGTAATCCACAAACTCATGGCAAAACAATCACTGAGTTCACTGAGAACGTCGACATCATGCCAACAATCGCCGAAGCCATCGGCGCACCCGTGCCACTGCAGTGTGACGGCCTGCCTCTCACCGACTTTTTAGGTGGCAACACGCCCGCGCGCTGGCGCACTGCAGCAACTTACGAATACGACTGGCGATCTATATATATAGACGACAAAGAACAAGGAGCCGCCCACAATTGGCCGCGCGACCGCCGACTCGAGCGCCAACACTTAACCGTGCGGCGCACTCGCGACGCCGCCTATGTTCAGTTTGGCGATGGCAGTTGGCTGGCTTTTGATTTAGCGCTCGACCCAACTTGGCGCACAACCTTTGACGAGCCAGAGCGAGTGTTGGCTCTCGCCCAAGAAATGTTGCTCTGGCGATCGCAACACACAGAGCGCACACTCAGCGGAATGCTGCTGCAGGATGGTGGCGTTGGTCGTTGGCCAGAAGGCGTCGCGTGGCGCAACAAAAAATAAATCGCGTCACTCTCGCGACATTGCCCACGCCTCTTGAAGATGGCGGCAAACTTGCGAGCGGTTCGAGATTATGGGTCAAGCGCGATGACCTCACTGGGCTTGGCGCCGGCGGCAACAAAGCCCGCAAACTCGAATTTCTTTGCGGCGACGCAATTCAAAATGGCGCAAAGTCTCTAGTCACTGTTGGTGCAGCACAATCAAATCACTGTCGCATGACCGCTGCGGCTGGTGCACGGCTCGGCTTGCCAACACATTTGGTTCTCTCAGGTAAAAAACCAAACCGTCT
>BJFV01000191.1 GCA_014190055.1 Actinomycetes bacterium | reverse complement strand
CGCGGGGTGGTGTATCGAGAACCAACATTGTGGCGTCTTGAGGCCCGCTCATTACTTCGGTGAATGTGTTGGCAGTTGCGACACGGTCACCCCACATAAAGGTGTGGTAATCAAATGGATTACCAATCGTTACAAGTTCAGTCAGTGTTGCATTGATGCGCTGATAGTGCTCATCGGCAAATGGTTCAAAACGCAAAGAAGTTTTCTCACTTAAATCGGCAACGAGCGAGGCCTCGCCACCCGAGCACGAGAGTGAAACAATTTTGTTTCCCGTCAGTGCGCCACCCTGATTGAGAAGTTTAAGAGTTTCGATCAGTTCGGTCGGAGAATTGACCATCGCAACTCCGCAGCGTGCGAACAGTGCTTCGTATGCACGACGTCGGCCAGCAAGCGATGCCGTGTGTGATGCGGCGATCAATGCGCCAGCCTCGCTGCGTCCTGTTTGTAACGCGACAATTCGAAGGTGTCTTTGGGCGGCGTAGTGAGCAAGGCGAGCGAATCTAACTGGGTCGACAATCGCCTCAATGAACAGACCAATTGAAGTGACTCGATTGTCGTTGATGAAAACTTCAAGGCAGTCTTCGACGCCAGCAACCGCTTGATTGCCAACGGTGACGAGATATGCAAGGTTCAGGTCGCGTTGCTGCAAAGTCAGATTTAGTCCGACATTGCCGCTTTGACTTACGATCGCTGAGCCGAATTTCTCGGGCTTGCAGCCGTGTTGATCGGGCCACAACGCGACGCCATCAAGAGCGTTTATGTAGCCGTAGCAGTTTGGCCCAAGAAGCGGCATTTCATCGGCGACTTCAACAAGTTTCTGTTGTAACTCAACTCCGTTAACACCTGATTGGTTGCCCGATTCAGCAAAACCCGACGCGTAACAAACAGCACCACCACAACCAAGTTTTGCCAACTCCGCCACAACACCGATAGTCGCATTGCGATTTACGGCAACAAAAGCAACATCTGGCACGCCGGGTAGTTCAGCAATCGATTTAAAGCATTTGACGCCCGCAATAGATTCGCGCGTCGGGTGAACTGGCCACAGTTGACCTGTGAAACCCAACTTCTGGCATTGTTCGATCACGCTTTGCGCTGGGCTCGCGCCAAAAAGCGCAATAGATCTCGGATTCAGCGTGCGCGAAAGAAGTTGATCAGCCGCCATAAGGACGCAAAAGTGCACGCGAAATTATGTGTCGTTGAATCTCGCTTGTGCCGTCCCAAATGCGATCTACGCGCGTGTCGCGCCACATGCGCTCGAGCGGCAGTTCATCCATTAAGCCCATGCCGCCAAATATTTGAATCGCCTCATCGGTGACGAACTGGCACATTTCGCTTGAGAAAACTTTGGCCATTGCGACTTCGGTGTCGCTAAATCTGCCCTGAGCATCGTTGTAGGCGGCGCGAAGAGTCAAGAGTTCTGCAGCGTCGAGTTGAATTTGCATATCTGCCAATTTGAACGAGACACCTTGAAATTTGCCGATCTGCTGGCCAAACTGTTCGCGAGTTGCGGCCCATTCGACTGAAAGTTTGAGTGCGCGTCGCGCACGACCAACACAAACAGCGGCAACTTGCAGACGAGTCGCGCCGAGCCACTCGTTTGCTGCATCAAAGCCCTTGTGCTCTTCGCCTAAAACATTGCGTGAAGGAACGCGACAGTTATCAAAATTAAGAATCATGTTGTGATAGCCGTTGTTTGAAACGCAGTTATAGCCTTTTACCCGTTCACATCCTTTCGAATTGAAGTCGACAAGAAAGCCAGTGATTTTCTTTTTCACACCCTTCGATGTTTGTTCTTCGCCGCTGGCGGCAAACAAAATCACATAATCGGCCAAGTCTGCGTGCGAGATGAAATGTTTAGTTCCGTTAATTATCCAATCATCGCCATCACGGGTCGCTGTGCACTTCATACCACGCACGTCTGAGCCGGCATCTGGCTCTGACATTGCCAAACACTCGACTCGCTCGCCAGTAATTGTTGGTATCAAATATTCTTTGATCTGTTGGTCGCGGCATGCGCGCAATATATTGCTCGGACGCGCAACTATGTAGTGCAGCGCATATGAGGTCGCACCGAACTCGCGGTCAACGAGTGTTGTGTCGAATGAATCAAGACCGCCACCACCAAGTTCGCTTGGCATATTGCACGCGTAGATGCCGGCGTCGATTGATCGTTGCTTAATTTGGTTGACGAGATCTGGGGAGACATGGCCATCGCGCTCGACCTGCTCTTCATATGGCATAAGTTCGCGCTCGGTAAATGTGCGCGTCGTATCGACGATCATTTGCTGTTCTTCGGTTAGTTCAAAGCGCATAGTTCAGTCTCTCAGTTTTTATGCTTAATTTTCATTGTTCGGCCGATTTC
>BJFV01000190.1 GCA_014190055.1 Actinomycetes bacterium | reverse complement strand
GCAATTGCCACATGATCAATTTCGGTAAGCAACATATTGTCTCCTTAACTTCTACGGAAGTGACGAAGGTTTTTTTCGCCAACTTTTTCTCGGAACTCTGGATTATTAATACCCATGCCTTCGCGTGGGGCCATGCATAACACACCGATCTTTCCTTCGTGCATGTTTTTGTGCACTTGGTATGCGGCGTCGCCTGTTTGATTGAGGTCAAAAACCTGTGACAACACCGGGTGAATCATGCCCTTAGAAATAAGACGATTGGCTTCCCACGCTTCGCGATAGTTGGCAAAGTGTGAACCAACAAGTTTTTTCAAGCGCATCCAAAAGTAGCGATTGTCGAATTCCATCATGTAACCACTTGTTGCTGCGCAAGTGGCGACAGTGCCACCCTTCTTGGCTACATACATCGACGCGGCAAATGTTGAACGACCAGGGTGTTCAAAAACAATGTCTGGATCTTCACCGACAAGTGCGCGAATGTCGCCACCAAAACGACGCCATTCTTTTTCGTCGTGAGTGTTTTCGTCTTTCCAGAACTGATAGTTGCCTGCGCGACGGTCGATGATTGCTTCAACGCCCATGCCACGAAGAATTTCTGCTTTGTCGGCAGAACTGACAACACCAACTGGAATGCCACCGCCATTGAGGACATATTGCGTTGCGTAAGCACCAATGCCACCAGTTGCTCCCCAGATCAACACCACATCACCTTGTTTCATGTGTGCGCCGTTTGGCGACACGAGCATGCGATAGCTAGTGCTGTTGCACAGCGCATTGACCGCTGCTTCTTCCCACGACAAATGCTCGGGCTTTGGCATGAGTTGGTTCGCTTTCACCACACTCAAATCGGCGAGACCGCCAAAATTTGTTTCGTATCCCCAAATTCGTTGGTTGCTACCAAGCATCGAGTCGTTATGCGATGTCGGGTCTTGATCATCAACATGATTGCAATGCACAGTGATTCGGTCACCTGGTTTCCAGTTGCGAACCGCCGAACCAACTCGCAACACCACACCCGAAGCGTCACTACCCATGATGTGATACGGAAGATCGTGGCGCTTTGCCCATTCACTCTCGCGCGCAAGACGAGTAAGCGCACTAAAAGTAGAGATCGGCTCAAAGATGCTCGACCACACCGTATTGAAATTGATGCTGCCGGCCATGACGGCGATAAGCGCTTCGTCTGGCGCAATCTGTGGTACAGGTACTTCCTGTATGTGCACGCTTTTGCGAGGGTCTTTGTCAGCAGAAGCAACACCAGCAAACATCTCTTGTTCGTCCTTGCGCACCACCGCTGCGCGATACGACTCGGGAATCTGTAAGGCGGCAAATGCCTTTGTATCGGCATTGTTTTCGATGGCTTCCAGAATGCTTTTCATGGGTTAAAGGGTAGTGAGCAAATGCGCCTACGCTCTAACCCATGCCAGGTTCATACATAATCTCTGGAGCACGAACACCGATCGGCAAACTAAGTGGTGCGCTCGCATCGTTCAGCGCAGCTGAATTAGGTGGAATTGCAATCGCAGAAGCATTAAAACGTGCCGGCGTCGCCCCGCACGAAGTCGAACATGTGATTATGGGACAAGTTTTGATGGCCGGACAAGGTCAAGTGCCGTCACGACAAGCCGCTGCAAAAGCAGGCATCCCAATGAATGTGCCGAGCGTGAATGTAAACAAAGTTTGTCTCTCGGGTCTTAACTCGATTTATCTTGCCGACCAAATGATCGCCAACGGTGATGCCGACATCGTTGTCGCTGGCGGCATGGAAAGCATGACTAATTCTCCGTATCTCGCGATGGGTGCACGAAGCGGATACCGATTCGGCGACGTGCAGATGCTGGATGCAATTCAACGCGACGGATTGTGGTGCGCGTTTGATTCATGTCTGATGGGTCTTGGTACCGAACGATACGCCGCTGGCGAAATTAGTCGCGAAGCCCAAGATGATTTAGCGATGAAAAGCAACCAGCGTGCTGCTGCAGCAATTGCTAACGGCAAACTCGCCGAAGAAATTGTTGCAATCACAATTCCGCAACGAAAAGGCGAACCTGTTGTCGTCAGCAACGATGAGGGTGTTCGCGCTTCAACAACAATGGAGTCACTCGCCTCGCTTAAACCAGCATTTGACAAAACTGGCACGGTCACGGCAGGCAACGCCAGTCAAATCAGCGATGCAGGTTCGGCAGTAGTAATGATGTCAAAACGCGCAGCCGAAAAACGTGGTGTCAAACCACTTGGTGAATTTATTTCATACGGAATGGTTGCCGGCCCAGATAACGCTTCGTTGCTGCACCAACCAAGCCGAAGCATCGTGAAAGCACTCGAGCGCGTTGGTAAAAAAGTTTCTGATGTTGATTTATTTGAAATCAACGAAGCATTTGCCGCAGTTGGCGTCGCTTCAATGCGCGA
>BJFV01000189.1 GCA_014190055.1 Actinomycetes bacterium | reverse complement strand
GGCACGAAGTTTTTTTCTGCAGGATGGGATCTCAGCGCCGCGAACGACGGCGAATCGTTCGAATCAGACTACGGAGTCGGCGGTTTTGGGGGCATCAGTGAACTTAAGTTTCGGCCGAAGCCAGTGATTGCGGCCGTCAACGGCATGGCTGTCGGCGGCGGCTTTGAAATTGCGCTTGCCGCTGATCTCATCGTTGCTGCTGATCACGCAGAGTTTTTCTTACCCGAAGCGACGCTTGGCTTGATCGCCGACAATGCAACGATTCGATTGCCTCGTGTTGTGCCACCAAACGTTGCTCGCGAAATGCTCATCTCGGGGCGACGTATGTCGGCAACTGAGGCAAAGTCTTGGGGCATCGTCAACCAAGTGTCATCTTCAGATGACTTGATGGCCACGGCAAGACAAATCGCTGAGAAAATCTGTCTGTCTGCCCCACTGAGTGTGGCGGCAGTTCTCGATTTGATTCGCCAACTCGAGACAGTCTCGACCGACGATGCGATGGCTGTGTTGCGCAGTAATCCGACTTATCGCGCGGCAATTGAATCGCAAGATGCCGCAGAGGGCACAAAAGCGTTTGCCGAAAAGCGTGCACCCAAGTGGCAAGGCAAATGAGTGGACTTAGACAAGGCATACTCGGTTAAAACCCCCGAAGACAGTCGACGACTTTACGCCGAGTGGGCGTCGACATACAACGAAACTTTTATCAAAGCGAACGATTATGTCTACCCGCGAACAATTGCTCAAAAATTCGACGAGTTAATTTCAAAGTCTGAAATTCAAACTGTCGTTGACATTGGTTGTGGCACAGGTGCTGTCGGTAGTTATTTGGCGAACCTACGACCCAATCTCAAAATCACAGGCTTCGATATTTCGCCCGAGATGCTGGCTGAGGCATCGAAACTCAAGCGCATCGACGGCTCGCCCGTCTACAACGATCTGATTGAAGTCGACCTCACCGCTGAGTTGCCGAAGAAATCATTCGACGCAATGATCAGTGCCGGCACCTTCACACATGGGCATCTTGGGCCACAGACTTTAACCTCTTTAATTCAACTGGTACGCGTAAACGGCTGGTTCGCGATTGGCATCAATGCTCAACACTTTGAGTTGCGAGGTTTTGACGCGGTCCTGCGCGAAACACAAGATCTTGGCGTAATCTCGGCAGCTCGGTTTTTCGAAGAACAGGTTTATGGTCCGTCAAGCCCCCATTACGGCGACACAACCCAGATCGCTATTTTTTCGCGCCTTAAGTAGAAAGTCACACCGAAGTGACTCGCCTTGCCAAACCTCGCTGCTGTAATCTGACCTAATGCGCGATTACACAGTTGGTGGTCCAGAAGCGAAAGTTGCCGAGGCGAACGGCTTAGTTGATGCCGATTGGTACAAACCAAAAGTTGACCGCGAACTGATGAAACAGTTCATGGCCCGAAGCAACGGCCTGGCTGCACTGCACGTGGCAAGTTGGTTCGCAGCCCTTGCTGTGTTCGGATACCTCGCCCATCTCAGCTGGGGCACTTGGTGGGCAGTGCCAGCATTCGCTGTTTACGGCGTGCTTTACGGCTCAATGAGTGATTCGCGTTGGCATGAAACAGGTCATCGCACGGCATTTCGCACAAAGTGGATGAATGATGTCGTCTATTACATCGCATCTTTCATGGTGTTTCGCGAACCAGAAACTTGGCGCTGGAGCCACGCTCGACATCATTCAGACACGATCATCGTTGGTCGCGATGCCGAAATTGCATTCAAGCGAAATGTACCGTTTTACAAACATATTCTCGAACTTTTTAGTTTCGGCGCGTTCCCGGCTGAACTAAAGCAATGGATACAAAACGCTTTCGGCAAAATCACCAACAATCAAAAAGACTTTCAACCACCTGAGACTTTTCATATTTCGAAGTGGGCATCGCGCGTATACCTCTCGATCTTGATCGCAACGGTCGTCTTCAGTTGGCGAATCGGCAGTTTTGAGCCGATGATGTTTATTGGTTTGCCAAGCATTTACGGCCACTGGTTTGTAGTAACCCTTGGTGTTACTCAACATGCCGGTCTTGCAGAGAACACAACAGATCATCGCCTGAACACCCGCACTATATATATGGGCCCGCTAAACCGATGGATTTACTGGAACATGAACTACCACGTTGAGCACCACATTTATCCATCGGTGCCGTTTCACCAACTTAAAAATCTGCACGAAGCAGTTAAAGATCAACTTGCGCCACCATATAAGAGCACGCTCTCAGCGCTTCGTGAAGTTGTTTATGCTTTGCGACGCCAAGCCAAAGACGAAAACTTTTATATTCAGCGCCAGCTACCTGCATCTGCTAATTAACTACTGAGATGAGTGAAGAATGGACGGTCGCCTGCGACTTTGCGTCGGTCTCGGCCAACGATGTTGTTCGATTTGACACCCCAGACGCAACTTTTGCCGT
>BJFV01000188.1 GCA_014190055.1 Actinomycetes bacterium | reverse complement strand
CAAAAGGCAACGTTGTAACGCCATCAGATTTATTTGATCAATACGGCAGCGATGCGGTGCGATATTGGGCAGCGTGTGCGCGACCAGGTGTTGACACGGCATTTAGCGAAGATCAAATGAAAGTTGGCCGCAAGCTGGCGACAAAACTTTTGAACTTGACGAAGTTCGTGTTGGGTGCCGGTGCAAGCGATGCATCGACTGCAGCAGCACAACCAGTAGACCTTGTCGACCAAGCAATGCTTGTGCGACTTTCTGAAGTTGTCGATGCTGCAACTATTGCTCTCGAACAATTTGACTATGCACGAGCCCTTGAGCGCACTGAAGCATTTTTCTGGTGGTTCTGTGATGACTATGTCGAACTCGTCAAGACGCGAGCCTATGGCGAAACTCAAGATTCATCTTCGGCACGAGTTTCATTGCATCGCGCTCTGAGCATCGTGCAACGTTTGTTCGCACCAATGTTGCCGTTTGCAACCGAAGAAGTTTGGTCGTGGTGGCAATCTGGTTCAATTCACCGCGCCACCTGGCCAACAACTGCCGAGACAGTTGCGGGTTTTAATGTTGCGCCAGATTCAGTCGAGGCACTTAACGCGATTTGCGAGGTGCTTGGTGCCGTGCGGCGCACAAAAACTGAAGCGAAAGTTTCTCAACGTGCAGAAGTTGCAAAGTTAGTTGTCACAGCCGACGAGAAAACTGTGAAGATGTTGCAGGCAAACCTTTCAGATCTGCGCAACGCTGGGTCGTTGCAGGAAATTGAGTTTGTCGTATCAGATTCGAATTCTGAACCTGCAAAGGTCTCCGCTCAGGTCACACTTGCTGCACCACTAAACTAAATTCAACATGGCGCGAACAAAACGAGCTAAATCTGGCGTTGCCGTGCGACCAAAACTGCACTACATCGTGCTGGTTTTCAATGTTTTTGTGATTACGGCACTTGTTGTAAGTGCCGCTGGTTTGTTTTGGGTCAGTGGTCGGCTAAATCAGCGGCTTGTCGTCACACTTGACAAACCAACTAAACCGAACTCAAGCGACGACGGCTCGCCACTTGGCACAGATTGGGACTTAAACACAGAGAATCTTGACGCCAAAAACTTTTTGCTGACTGGCTCTGACAACGGCGCTTGCACCAGCCCTGGAAGCGCAACTTCGGGCGGCATCGGTGACCGCACAAGTTTTGGAGAGCGCAGTGACACAATCATGATTATTCGAATTGACCCAAGTTCTAAGCGAGCCGCAATTCTTTCGTTTCCGCGCGACTTGTGGGTAGACATCGCTGGCACGACTCGACAAAACCGAATCAACTCGGCTTTTCAAAGCACAGATCCAAATCGTCTCGTCGCAACTATCAAAGCGAACTTTGAAATTCCGATTGATCACTATGTCAACATCAACTTTTGTGCGTTCAAAGAAATTGTCACAGCCGTTGACGGCGTGAAGGTTCCATTTTTATATCCGACGCGCGATAAAAAAACTGGTTTCAATGTTGCAGCGCCTGGTTGCATAAATTTTGACGGCGACACGGCACTTGCATATGTTCGCTCACGTTCGGGCTATCGCTATTTTGATCCTACAAAACAAGCTTGGCTCGACGACCCAACAGGTGATCTTGGTCGTATCAAGCGTCAACAAGATTTCTTGCGTCGCTCAATGCAACGGGCGCTTGACAAAGGTTCAAAAAGTTTGTCGGTTGCCAACGATTTATTGAACGCTGCGCTAAAAAACGTAATCACTGACGATGAGTTAACGCCTCGTGGCATGCTGACACTCGCCCAGGCGATGCGAGATTTGAATACTCAATCAATCGCAACATACACAATTGACTCGTACCCAAAACGAATTGGTGACATGTCGGTTCTCATACCTTCACTTGATACTGAAGAGATGCAAAAAGTTCTAGCGATCTTCCAAGGACGATCACCAGTCGTTGCGCAAGGTGCTTCACTGCGCGTTAATGACGGACCAAAATTTGTAACAGCGTCGTATCGCATTTCGTCGGCAACAGTGCCAGCGATTGCGCGATCTGCCGACGGCACTGTGCCGCCGAACGATCCTGCCTGTCGATAATCAGTTTCTGAGTCGCTCTTGGTTGACTTGCGGCGAATGCCTCGCTAACCCCCAACCAAAGCACGACTAACATGAGCGAGGGGAAATCATGCAAATTTTTATAGCCGTCGTATTGGTGGTTGTGGCATATGCCCTTGGCACTTTCCCGAGTGCGGCGCTTATCGCTGGTAAAAAGAATCTGGACATCACCAAAGTCGGTTCGGGAAACCCAGGCGCATCAAATGTGATCCGCAATTTGGGTTGGAAGACGGGACTTGCAGTCTTTTTGCTTGACATGGCAAAGGCGGCAATTGCAGTCGGGCTCGCGTGGATCGTCACCGACGACCGACATGATCCTCTTTCGTATTTGTGTTTGTTTGCCGCGATTCTTGGTCATT
>BJFV01000187.1 GCA_014190055.1 Actinomycetes bacterium | reverse complement strand
GCACACTCGTCGGCTTAATTGGTGTAGTTGCCTACATCCGAACAACACCACTCGGGGTCACATCGCAATTGAGTTCTATCAGTCGCAGCGTTCTCGACTCGCGCCAGTTATTGCCCGAAGTTTTGCACGGCATCGACATGATGCGCGGTTGTGTTGCAATGGTTTCTTCAACAATCACCAATAACGGCTGGCTTGTTATCGGCTTTGTCGCTGCATCGCTTGCTGCAGCAGTTGGCGGCGGTCGATTCAAACTACAAATTCCAACACTTGGCAATTCGGCGAGTGCTTTGCTCGGCGGTGTACTTCTTGGTTGGGGCTCACTCACCGCGCTGGGTTGCACAGTTGGTGTTCTTCTCTCAGGTACGCAAGCTTTTGCCGTATCTGGTTTTGTATTTCTCATCGTTGTATTTGCAACCGTCACGCTCGGCGTGCGCTTGCGACTGCACCAACTTTTCGGGGCCTGAAATTTAATTTTTAGATGTCGGCGAGAATGTGTTCGAGTTTGAGTTTGGGTTCGTCGGTTTCGAGGCGTTGCAGGCGATAACGGTTTTCGAACAAAGCAACGAGTGCGCCGTCGCCGCGTTTCAAAATGCGAACACCGCCAATCTGTCGCAAACGGTCGGCGCTCTCTTCGTCAGTGACACGAATTGCCTGATATGAAAGTGAGTTGATTTCGGCTGGAGAATTAAATTCGTGTTCGAGGCGGTGCGCAAAAACTTCGAATTGCAGCGCACCAACTGCAGCCAAGATCGGGTGCGAGTCGCCAACATCGGGGTCGCGCAAAACTTGCACCACACCTTCTTCGTCAAGTTGGGCGAGCCCGCGACGAAATTGTTTGACGCGCGAACTCTCGATTGGCCTCGCTGTCGCATAAACCTCGGGGGCAAATCGCGGCACCGCTGGGTATTCGACTCGTTGCGATGCGTAAAGTGTGTCGCCAATCTTGAGACCAGTTGCGTTGATCAGGCCGATGACATCGCCCGGAAACGCATCTTGAATAATCGTGCGATCTGAACCAAATGCCGATGTTGCATATTTCGTGCTCAAAACTTTTTCAGTGCGCGAACAAGTTACATCCATACCGCGCTCGAATCGGCCCGTGCAAACCCGTGCGAACGCCAGCAAGTCGCGATGTCGGGGGTTCATGTTCGCCTGAATTTTGAACACAAATGCAGAGAATTCTTTGTCGAGTGATTGTGGTTCGCCTGCTAAATTTTGTCGCGCAACTGCCGCAGGGGCAAGATCGATCACAGCGTCGAGCAACATGCGAACGCCAAAGTTTGTTAGCGCTGAGCCGACGAAGACGGGCGTTGTTTCTCCTGCGAGAAAAGAGTCAAGGTCAACATTTGCGCCGATTTCGTTGAGTAGTGCGCAACCTTCGAGCGCTGCTTGCCATGCAGGGCCTTCTTCAGTTGCGGCGCGATCGTTCGGCACGATTTCTTCTGGGGCTGCCGAACCACCACGAGCAGTACGAGTAAAACGAATGAACTCATTCGTGCGACGATCGATTACGCCGCGAAAGTCACCAGGAATACCAACTGGCCAAGTTGCAGGCGTCGGGCGCAAACCAATTTGTTTTTCAACTTCGTCAAGCAACTCGAGTGGGTCGCGACCAGGGCGATCGTATTTATTAAAAAATGTCAGCACGGGCAGATTGCGCGATCGACAAACTTGAAACAGTTTCAGCGTTTGTGACTCGATGCCTTTGGCGATGTCGAGCACCATGACGACGGCATCGACGGCAGCCAGCACGCGATAGGTATCTTCAGAAAAGTCTTTGTGACCGGGTGTGTCGAGCAGGTTAAACACATGGTCGCGATAAGGAAATTGCAACACGGTCGACGAAATCGAAATGCCGCGCTCGCGTTCGAGCGCCATCCAGTCTGATGTTGAAGATCGCGCACCAGCCCGAGCCTTAACTGCACCAGCTTCTTGAACCGCACCCGCATAAAGCAAAAACTTCTCGGTAAGCGTCGTTTTGCCCGCGTCGGGGTGCGAAATGATGGCAAATGTGCGTCGGCGTGCAGCCTGAAATAGAACGTCGTGTTCTTTACTCATCGCCAAACTTTCACTTGCTTATTCTACGCAGGTCTAGTTTGCGAATTGCCTCTCCGGGGTTGGCATGATGCTGCGATGACCCGATGGGTGAGTGGCGACAACCGAAACTTTGCTGACTTTTCCGTCATTTAATTTCGCAAAAAACATTGACGCAGCAAAATATGTTACGCATGCAGTCGTGAGAACCGCTCGATAACTAAACGTGCTGGTTGCAGCAATGCCGATAACCCCACCAGAGATATAGGCGGCGTTGTAAAGCACGTCGTAGGCGGCAAAAATCTTGCCGATACTTGCAGCAGGCGAGTTGGCTTGGATAGTTGCGTCTGATCTCACGCGCAAGTTTTGAAAAGCGAAGGCACAAAGCAACACACTGCCAAGAGCAATTCGTGGATGA
>BJFV01000186.1 GCA_014190055.1 Actinomycetes bacterium | reverse complement strand
CAATAAAATCTGTGGATCAACTGCGAGCGCACGTGCTAGACCAACGCGCTGTTGCATGCCGCCTGATAATTGTTGCGGGTAGTGATCGGCCCAACCATCTAGTCCAACGGTTTTCAACACTTCAGTTGCACGGGCAAGACGTGTCGACTTGTCGACTTTTTGCACCTCGAGGCCGTATGCAATGTTGTCGATCACTTTGCGATGCGGAAACAAACCAAAGTGCTGAAACACCATTGATATTCGTCCGCGGCGCAATTGGCGTAATTGGTCTTCATCCATTGCCAAAAGGTCGTCGCCGCCAAGTGAGATTTCACCTTGTGTTGGCTCGATCAAGCGCGACAAACAGCGAATCAAAGTTGATTTGCCCGAACCCGACAGACCCATGACGACGAACGTCTCGCCTTGCGCGACGCTGAACGAAACATCTCGAACTGCAACAGTTTGCTGAGTTTGTTGCAAAATTTCGGCACGGCTCGAGCCACCCTTGGATAGTTCTATGGTGCGAGCGCTGTCACCTGAGCCAAAAACTTTCCAGATATGGCGCAGATCAATCGCTGGTGTATCCCCCGAACCCATTGCCGAAACAATAGTGCCACTATTCACTAATAAGCCAAGGCTTGCTATGGTGATTACAGCCCCATTTGGGGTTTAAACCACGTTCACAGAGAATTCAAGGGGAGAAAATGGGATTACGAAACAAGAAGTTTGCCATCGGCTTAGTGTCGGTTGGCGCACTGTTGCTTGCAGCCTGTGGCGGCAGCGACGGTGACAGCGCAGGCGGCACTGAGACCATCAGAATCGCACGCAACAACTGGACCGCTTCGGCGATCGAGGTTGAGATTGTCAAGCAATTGATTGAAGCCAACTTGGGCAACCCAGTTGAAATCGTTGACATTGACGAAAACGCGATGATCACTGGTATGTCAACTGGCGAAATTGATGCCAACGTTGAAGTCTGGCCATCAGGTTTCACTGCAGACGAGCAAGCATTTGTTGACGACGGTTCGGTTGTCAATATGGGCGAGCTTGGCGCAATCGGCAAAATTGGTTGGTTCGTCACACCAAATGCTCTCGAGCAGTTTCCGCAGCTCTCATCGTGGGAAGGTTTGAAAGATCCAGAAGTTGTCAAAGCATTCGCAACTGCAGCGACTGGTGCACAAGGACGAGTCTTGGGCATGGACCCATCGTTCTCGCAATATGAAGAGCCAATCGTTAAGAACTTGAAGCTTGACTTCAAAGTTCAATACTCAGGTTCTGAAGCCGCAACTCAGGCAGAAATTATTGCAGCAACAGAAGCTGGCAAGCCAGTGTTGATGTACTACTGGATGCCATCAGCAGCTGTAGGCAAATACGGCTTGAAGAACATTGCATTGCCAAAGCCAACAGTTGACTGCGCTGCAGAAACTGACAAGTGCGATGGCGACTACCCAGAAGACGTGTTGTTCAAAGTTGCTTCAGCGAAACTTGAAGCAAAAGATGCCAAAGTCTTCAATTTCTTCAAGAAATTCAAGTTCACAACTGAAGATCAGTTGGCAACCTTGGGACCTGTAGAAATTGACGGTCGACCAGCATCAGAAATTGCTGCAGAATGGATCGCAGCAAACGAAGCAACTTGGTCTGAGTGGTTTAAATAGAAATTAGCTAGTTGTTTAATAGAGACGGCGGGCCTTCGGGCCCGCCGTTTTTATTTTCACCACAAGCCTTCTGCGAAATAGCGCGAGTTATTTCTTTTTAAACCCGCTCGGGCACTTCGGGTTTACGCCTGTCACCTTTTTGGTGGACTTGCCCTTGACACACGTGATTGTTGTTTTGGTTGCTGCTTTTTTACCACCTGTCACCGCCACATCAGATGATGACTGTTTAATTGCGATCGTGCCGCGTTTAATTGTGTAAGTTACATCGCCAAGCACACCAGCAGTAGCAGTTGCATAGTAAACACGAAACACGTTTGCTGAAATTTCGTAACCAGTTGGGTCGAGGCGACGAAGATCAGAACCTGAAATCTTTTGCGGCTTTGCCCACGTCAAACCATCGTTTGAAGTTGACATATAAAGTTTCTGCACACGATCGCCGCAACCAGGGCCATCAGCCATAACCATCACCCAGTCACCGTCTTTGGCACGAAGTACTTCAGTGTCGACAAAGCCACCTTCAAGACGCCAACCTGCTTCTTTTGTGAACGAAACGCCGTCACTCGAAATGTAACTTGCGACTTTCTCAGGGCAGTTGCTATTCAAGGTTGGTGATTCGACAACATAGAGTCGCACTTTGCCGTCGGGTGTAAGAACAGCATCGGGCACACCCCACGCTTTTTCATTTTGCGAAACAACGAGTTCGGCAGCAGCAACTGTTGATGTGCCAACGCCTGTGCATGCTGCAGTCAAACATGGCGCAGACGACACAGACTTTGTGTTCGCGCCAGGTGTCATCGAGATCTCGACGAAATACGCACGACGACTGCCGTTGGGCAAAGTAATTGCGGTGAAGTCGGTGC
>BJFV01000185.1 GCA_014190055.1 Actinomycetes bacterium | reverse complement strand
AACTAACACAAGACTGCTTTGCTCCAATCACAGCAGGTGGTGGCATTAAAACACTCGAGCATGCACGCGAACTCTTGCGCTCTGGCGCCGACAAAGTGGTCGTTAATTCTGCATTGCACGATCAACCAGAACTAGTCGAGAATCTTGCAAGTGAGTTTGGGCGACAATGTATTGTCGCCTCGGTTGATACCCAAAAAATTGATAACTCGTATCGTGTCTTTAAACACAATGGCAAAGTCGAAACAGCATATTCGCTCGATCAATTCTTGCTGCGATGTGCCGGCTTACCCGTTGGTGAAATCTATTTAACATCAATTGACCGTGATGGCACAAGCAATGGATTAGATTTTGAAATGCTTAAGCATGTCGATCACATCAAGGACCTGCCACTAATTGTCAAAGGTGGCATCGGCAACGCTGACCACATAATTGCCGGTCTTTCTGACAACCGTGTTGATGCTGTGGCTACTGCGCACTTGCTTAATTTCATGGGCAATGGCTTAGCAAGGGCACGAGAGTTGGCAATTAGCGGTGGAATTGATCTTCCGAAGTTTTAACCAACAAGTAGATTTGAGCAATGGCGAATTTTCCTAGAACGCGAAAGATTAACTTCGCAGAGTTTCAAACTGCGGATGATTCAAGGAAAGCAAAATATGGTCTGCCCACCAAAGTTACTTTTTGTCAACGTTGTGTAACTTCAAATCAAAAACCAATCTCGGCAATTGAATTTCAACACACAGCTGCTTCGGTCAAACAGGCAATTCACTTAGACGAAACAGATATTTGCGACGCTTGCCGAGTCACTGAAAAAAAAGCGTCTATCGACTGGCAAGCACGAGAAGAAGAGTTGCGGGCGCTGTGCGACAAACATCGCAGCACTGACGGCTCATACGACTGTTTAGTACCGGGTTCGGGCGGTAAAGATAGTTTCGTTGCTGCACACATGTTGAAATATAAATACGGTATGCATCCGCTAACCGTTACGTGGGCGCCACACGTTTACACCGAATGGGGTTGGCGAAACTTTCAACGCTGGATTCATGCCGGTTTTGATAACTACCTGTGCACACCAAACGGACGAGTGCATCGTCTGTTGACTCGATTGGCAGTCGAAAATCTCTTTCATCCGTTTCAAGCGTTCATTCTTGGTCAAAAATCACTTGCACCAAAGATGGCTGTTCTTCATCAAATACCACTCGTTTTTTACGGCGAGAACGAAGCTGAATATGGAAACCCGATGGGCGACGCCGATTCGGCCATCCGCCAATGGAAATACTTTTCAGCACCTGAGAAGTCTTCAATTCATTTGGGTGGCACATCAATCAAAGACTTGACCACCGACTTCGGTCTTGAAGAAGTTGACCTCGACCCGTATCTTCCTGCAAATCCAGATGGTCTTCAAAAACTCGGAATTGAAGTGCACTACTTGGGTTATTACACCAAGTGGCACCCACAAAGTTGCTACTACTACGCAGTCGAGCATGGTGGTTTTGAGGCATCACCCGAGCGAACGCCTGGCACATATAGCAAGTACAACTCGATCGACGATCGAATTGATGACTTCCATTACTACACGACTTACATTAAATACGGCATCGGTCGAGCGACATACGATGCTGCTCAAGAGATTCGCTCAGGGGACATTAACCGCGAAGAAGGTGTTGCGCTGGTGCAACGCTTTGATGGCGAATTCCCAACTAGGTTTGCAGAAGAAATTTTCGCGTATCTAAGCATCCCTGAAAAAGAGTTTCCAAAGGCTTCGAAGATGTTTGAGCAGCCAACGATAGACATGGCGTATTTCAACAACTTGGCTGACTCATTTCGTTCGCCACATCTGTGGTCGTACAATGATGGTCAATGGTCTCTGCGTCACCAAGTCAAATAAAGCCGCAGGCAGCTGAGACTGCGCTTCGACTAATCGCTCGCCTCGACATCAAGGGCGCAAATCTAATCAAAGGCATTCACCTTGAAGGTCTGCGAGTAGTTGGTGACCCGCAGATTCATGCGGCCAAGTACTACCAAGACGGTGCTGACGAGATCATTTATATGGATACTGTTGCGAGCCTTTATGGTCGCAACAATTTGGTTGACGTCGTTTCGCGCGCAACCGAACATGTTTTTGTGCCGATCACAGTTGGTGGCGGCATTCGCTCAGTCGAAGATGCTCGAACGCTGCTTCGCGCTGGTGCTGACAAAGTTGCGATTAACACTGCAGCCATAAAGGAACCAAAGTTGATTAGTCAGTTAAGCGACGTTTGGGGTTCTTCAACCATCGTTTTGTCGATTGAAGCAAAAAAGACTGGAGATAACAAATGGGAGGCTTACACCGACAACGGTCGCGAGCGCACAGGTTTAGATGTCGCGCAGTGGGCAGAGACGGGAGCAAAACTTGGTGCCGGTGAAATCTTCGTCACTTCTGTCGATCAGGAAGGCACCCGAAAAGGTTTTGACTGCGAGTTGGTCGCCGAGATTACAAAACGAGTAGAAATCCCTGTCATTGCCAGTGGAGGTTTTGGA
>BJFV01000184.1 GCA_014190055.1 Actinomycetes bacterium | reverse complement strand
ACGATTTTTCCGCGCCAGAGTTGAGCCATCGTCGAGATGCCACTGTTTTCGAAAATCGGCAACGAGTCGTTGCCGCCGGTTAGCGCAGGCGCCAGGTGAAAAACATACTGGTTGATTAAATTTTCGCGGTGAAATGCCGCAGCGACGGTCGGTCCGCCTTCGACAAGTAGTTGCAAGACATCTTGACTGCCAAGTTCGTCGAGTAAATCAACAAGAGCACCACGCCACTGCGTGCACGGATTAACTCTGGCTGACGCTGAAACTTCGCCAAGAACTATGCGTCGAGGTGAGTCGCCTTCGACATCACGAACAGTCAATTGCGGATCGTCAACACGAACTGTGTTGGCGCCCACAAGCACTGCGTCGCTTTCGGCACGAAGTTGTTGCACACGTTTGCGTGCAGTTTCGCCAGTAATCCACATGCTTGTGCCATCTGGGGCGGCTGTTCGGCCATCAAGAGTCGCAGCCATTTTTAAAACGACAAATGGTCGCTTCGTTGTGCGGTGATGAATGTATGCCTTGAGTTGTGAAGCAATTTCGTTGGCAAGCACACCAACTTCGACGCTTATGCCTGCTTCGCGCAGGCGAGCGATGCCACTTCCAGAAACTTTGGAGTCGGGGTCTGTGATGCCGACGACTACTCGCGTGATGCCGGCGCTTATGATTGCTTCGGTGCACGGACCAGTGCGACCAGTGTGATTGCACGGTTCAAGAGTCGAATAGAGCGTGGCGCCACGCGCGAGTTTGCCGGCGCTGGTGAGAGCGTTAATTTCGGCGTGCGGGCCGCCTGCGCGACTTGTTGATCCTTCAAAAATTTCGCCAGTTTGTGCGACGACAACTGCACCAACCCAAGGGTTCGGGCGCGAAATGAGGCGTGCGCGATTTGCCGCGTTGATCGCAATTTGCATCGCCTGTTGATCGTTCACTGCATCGCTTTCGTCTCGCGAACGACGTGCAGGGTTAGCCAACGGCTCAACGCACAACGCCAAGGCGTGCGCGTATAACCGCTTCTTGCTTCCATCCGGACTTTACCGTCGGCCCTGGAGTCACACCAGATCAGTCTCATGATTGCTCATGAGAGTCGCGGGCTTTAACCGCCGATAGGGAATTTCACCCAACCCTGCAAGAAGTTCTATTTAGTTGTATTTCTAGGATATTGGCAGATCGAGCACAGTTCCACTATGCGAATACGGGTGTTTGTCTGACTGTGATTTATTGCGGGCTTCAGCACTCGACTCAGCAAGACCAATAGCGACGATTGATCCGAGCACGGTGACGGTGCCCAAAATTTGAATTGCAGTGACGGTTTCGCTCATGAACAAAATGCCAATGAATATCGTGACGACTGCTTCGAAAGTTTCAACCATCGAAGTGACGCCAGGGCCGATGCGCTTGATGCCGGCGAAAAACAATGCCGTGGCGACGATCGTGATTAAAAAAGCCATGGCCAAAACCAATAGCCAACCTTGTTGATTGATCGGAAACTCTGGGTCAAGTGAACTTGGGCCGATAAGTGAGATAACTGTAAATGTGACTGCCGCGCCAGTAAGCGCAATCGTCAACATTGTTAGCGGATCAGATTTTTTAGAGATGCTTCCCGCGGCTACTACATAAACTGCGTGCGTAATCGCCGAGAAGAATGTGATTACTACGCCGGCTGTATTGCCGTCACCGACTTGGCCCGCTGTGAGCCATACGCCCGTGAGAGTAGTGAAGAGGCAAATTGTTATAACGCGATTTGGTTTGTGCTTGTAGATGATCCACGAGAGAATCACGGCGAGCGCGGGGTAGATGTAGAAAATAACCACGACGAGACCCGAGTCAAGATCTTGTAGCGCGATGAAATAGAGAAGCGGAGAAACAAAGAAACCGAACGCGCCGAGAAAGAAAATTTTGAGTGCGTCTGCGGTGTTGGGCAAATTTTTGAAACCCATGCGTGCGATGCGAAACGCAATTAGCAAAATCGCCGATATTACGAAGCGTGCAGTCAAAAAACCCATCGGGTTAGCGCCGTTTCGTTCGAGATTTTGGGCGAACCATGGTCCGGTGCCGTAGCCACCGCCAGCGAGCATGATGAAGATCACGCCGAACATGCGGGGCTTGCTGTTTACAGCGTTACGAAGTTTGATTCTCATTTAATTTTTTGGTCGGCCCTTTTTGACGCTACGTGTGATGCCGATGCCGACGATTGTTAGGCCAGCGATCATGATTGCAAACACAAGATATTGCAACGCTCCGCCGCGTTCGCCGGCGTCTTCGGGCTGTTTGCCGCAACCCGGTTTGGGTAAAAAGCCGATGCACTCGGAAGGCTCGTTTTCGAGGTCGTAAACGGCCGGAGTGCTCGTGTCGGGGCTCGGTGTGTTTGTGGCGAGTGCTGTTTGAAAAGTAAAAAGAGTTGCGACAACTACTGCTAGTAAAGCGATTCGTTTCACCCGTATATCGTGCCACCTCAAGGTGAGATTGCGGCGTATATCAACTATTGTTAGGCGTCGTCATGAACAGCACCAGCGCACAATCAAC
>BJFV01000183.1 GCA_014190055.1 Actinomycetes bacterium | reverse complement strand
TCAAGCGAAGAAATCGCCGGGCGAACAGTTGACGAAGTTTTGCAGATAGCTGCCGAGAGATTCGGCTCTGAATTTGTCGCAGTGATGAAAACATGTCGCGTTTGGCTAAATGGTGAAGAGGTTGTCGGCACTACGACGGTGGGTGAAGCCGATGAAGTTGCAATTTTGCCCCCAGTTTCGGGCGGTTGTGTAAGTGGACCAGAGATTGAAGAAATAGTTACATGCCTGAAGTAGTCGACCCAAGCGCAATGTCAACTGCAGAGTTACGAAGTGCTCGCGCTGCATTGCAGATGCAAGAAGATGTGATCTCTTTTGTTCGTCGTATGGCTCAAGGCCGTTGTGATTTGGCTCGAGACGAGCAGCGTCGTCGCACCGATGGTACGCCTGCATCAGGAATGAGCGTTGTTGATATCGCAAATGTTTTTGGACAAGAGCACGGTGGTGGTTCGTCACGACCGCCACGCGAAACAAATATCTCTGCCGAACATGAGTTAGTCGTCGAACTAGAAAAACTCTGTGAACGTGTGGGTTTTGGCGAGTTGCGCACTCTTGATGATGATGCGCTTGAGTCAGCGATAGCCGAAATCGAGAAGTTCGAACTTGCACGCTCGGCAGAGCGCAAAAACTTGTTTGCCAAGATTGATTCGCTGACCTCTGAGTTGGTAAAGCGCTATAAAGATGGTGGCGCCAATATTGACTCGCTGTTAAACGACTAAGCAACTGTCCTCACCGCTTCAACAGAGGCAAAACCCGACTAGAGCGATAGGTTTTATAGTCAAATGAAGCGCGTTGCGGTCATCTCAATGCACACTTCACCGTTGGCTCAGCCAGGTGTCGGTGATGGCGGTGGCATGAATGTTTATGTGCGCGAACTCGTTTCGGCGATGGCTCAGAAAGATGTGCATTGCACCACATATACGCGTGCGTGGCGAAAAGGTTTACCAAAGGTTGTTGAGGTCGAACCGAATCACAGAATTGTGCACATCGAGGCTGGTGATTTCGATCTTTCCAAAGACGAACTGCTTGACGTTGTAGATCTGTTCACGCAGTTGGTCGCCGAACATATCGAGGCATCGGGCGGCGCAGATGTGTTGCACGCCAACTACTGGCTGTCTGGCCTCGTTGGTCATCGACTCAAGCACCAACTTGGCTTGCCGTTGGTTACAACATTTCATACTTTGGCCCGAGTTAAATCGCTCGGTGGAGATACAGAGTCGGTCATTCGTGAACGAGCCGAACTTGAGATTATTGGTTGTGCCGACGCGATTTGCGTGAGTTGCCCCGAAGAGTTGAGCCAGTTTCGTGCGCTCTACGGTCAATCACCAGGTGTTGTCACTGTTGCATCTCCAGGAGTAGCGACTGCATTCTTTTCACCGGGTGATCGCCAAGGCGCACGGCGCGCTCTCGGTTGGGGAAACAAGCCGTTGATTTTGTTCGTCGGACGCATTCAGCCACTCAAAGGCGTTGATGTTGCAGTGAAGGCTCTGGCGAAACTAGAAAACAAAGATGCCGAATTGATGATTGTCGGCGGTGCCAGTGGTTCATTCGGCACGAGCGAGTCGGCCCATGTGCGCAAACTCATTTGCGACTTACAACTCGATGGTCGCGTGCATTTTGTCGAGCCACAGCCGCATCATTTGCTTTCTACTTATTATCGTGCGGCTGACGCAGTGCTGGTGCCGTCGCGCAGCGAGAGTTTCGGACTAGTTGCACTTGAGGCAGCAGCATGCGGAATACCTGTTGTCGCAAGTGCTGTCGGTGGGTTGCTTAACTTGGTCGAACATCAGCGCACGGGTTTCTTGGTGAAAGATCGCAATCCAGACGAGTTCGCTAAGTATGTCGACCTGCTGTTGGCAGATCCGTTACTGAGCCTGACGATTGGCAACCGTGCTGCGCAACGAGCAAAGAATTATTCATGGTCGGCGACGGCAGACAGCGTGATCGGCGTCTATCAATCGCTTCTCGCCAGTCAGCTCGTTAACTGTTCGTAGAACTGTGAGCGATCTTTTCGACGAAGCGGCGTTGGCTCGTATTGAGCGGCAGATTGACGAGTGGTTAGGTCGGGCAAAAACAAATCACGCGAATATTTTGGCTGTTGATCGTTCAGAGGAAGACGAGTTTCGTTGGTACGTTCGAATGGCTGGCGAAGAAAAAGACTTCACCACAATTTGGTTCACGCTAGGTCAAAGAACATTGCGTTACGAAACCTATGTAATGCCAGCACCGGAGCAAAACGCCGAGTTGCTTTACGAGACGGTGTTGCGGAGAAATGAAAAATTAGTTGGTGCACACTTTTCGATCGGATTAGAAGATGCGATCTATCTGCGCGGCGAAATCGGGCTTTCGGCTTTGAACGAAGTGGAACTCGATCGCATCATTGGCACGTTGTATGCAACTGTCGAGCAGTTGTTTTGGCCATTATTAGAAATTGGCTATGCCAAAGCCGCAACTTTGCGCACACAACGAAATAGCACTCGGACTGCATAGCGTTCGGGGAAGTCGCTGGGTGGTTCGAGTGCGTCTAACTAGCCTGAAC
>BJFV01000182.1 GCA_014190055.1 Actinomycetes bacterium | reverse complement strand
CGACCAAAACTTTCGGTGAGTCAAACAAACAATTTGAACCCAAATGGGACATCAGTCACAGTTCGCGGAACGGGCTTCGATGTGAGAAAAGGTGTTTACGTAACTGTTTGCACACAGGCCGCACCAGGGCCACAAGCCACTTGCATTGGCGGGGTGAATATCGATGGATCGTCAGCGAGTTCGGTTTGGGTTTCGTCGAATCCACCGGGCTATGCCGTTGGTCTCACGACACCATTTTTGCCTGACGGTTCGTTTACTGTTGAACTCGTAGTCGTCGCAAAAAGCGGAACGTTGGACTGCACAGCAATCAAATGCGGTGTGATCACTCGGTCTGATCATTTGCGATACACGGATCGAACGCAAGATGTTTTTGTGCCGATTACGTTTTCGAATTGATTATTTTATCAACCCCCGATAATCAGAAAAATTCAGAGGAGAATCAAATGACAAACTTTAAGTTTGTATCGCGTTCAGTTGTTTTGGTTGCGATTATTTCAACGTTGCTTGCAGCAGTGCCTGCCCAAGTCTCGGCGGCAGTAAGCGCAAGTGTTAGCAAAACGGTAAAACTTGCTGATCTTGAAGTTGTTTCGATCAAGTTGGCCAATGTGCCAGCGGGTCAAGGCGTTTATGTTTCGCAATGCTTCAAGCCAACATTGGGTCAGCGTGCTGCGACTGGTTTGATTTGCAACGGCAGTGTCACTGAGACTGGCACGATGATTTGGGCGACCACAGATGGGCAGCGCGGTTCTCAGTCTGCGACCAGCGAACTAGTTCTGATGATGCGTTCGCGATTTACGAAAGTTGATGCAAATGGCGTAAGCAAGACTTACGACTGTGGTGTGGCGAACTGTTCGCTGTTTATTTACCGCGACCACCGCGGCATTACGGACACTGCGCTTGACACGATTGTGCCGTTGAAGTTTTTGCCACGCCAGACATTGCCGGCAGCAAAACTTGGATTAAAGCGTGACGGTGCGAGTTACAAAGTTGGAGACAGTGTTTCGATTATGGCAAACAAGTTGAGAACGTCAAGAGGTCAAGTCGCTGTCATTTCTTCAGACGAGACGCGACAGATTTGCGCGACAACCGGCACAACTAATGTCACGATTAACTTTCGTGAGGCTGGCACGTGTCAAATCACTCTCTTTGCTGAGGGTTCTGCAAAGTTCGATCAAATGATCGAGGTTTTGACCTACATCGTCAAATAGCCGACAACTTTAAATAATCGCTGACGACAATTTGGCGGCCAACTTTTAGTTGAGGGGGCCGGTGATGAGTTCGGCGGCGCGGCGCATTGAAAGTGACTTGGCGAGATCATCGACGAGTTTCATTTCGTCGGCTAACACTTTGTCGGGGCCAGGGCGACCAACGACTTTGCGCACTTCGGCATGAACATTCATTAGCGCCGGAGACGCGGTGAGTGGGGCACGAAAATCAATCGCCCGAGTTGCAGTGAGAATTTCAATAGCCAGAATGCGGCGCAAGTTGTTGATCGCGAGGCGAAGCTTGCGCGCGGCATTCCATCCCATTGAGACGTGATCTTCTTGCATCGCACTCGACGGAATTGAATCGACACTTGCGGGCACAGCGAGTCGTTTGTTTTCTGAAACCATGCTGGCTTGCGTGTATTGCGCGATCATCAGACCAGAATCGACGCCAGCGTTGAACGCCAAGAATGCAGGAAGCCCCATTGATCGATTTACGTCGAGCATTCGGTCGGTGCGACGCTCGCTGATTGAGCCGAGATCGCACGCGGCGATCGCCAAGAAATCAAGCACATAGCCGACTGGCGCGCCGTGGAAATTGCCATTTGAGCGAATCTCGCCAGTCTTGGTGACAACCGGGTTGTCGATCATCGCTGCGAGTTCGCGATGAGCAACATTTGAGGCATGAGCAAGCGTGTCGCGCACGGCGCCGGCGACTTGCGGCGCACAACGAAGCGAATATGCATCTTGAACGCGAGTGTCGTCGAAGCGATGTGACGCCACGAGGGGAGAATTCTTCAGCAGCGTGAAAATGTTGGCGGCACTTGCTACCTGACCTGGATGACTGCGAAGTGGTTCGTGCATTTCGGGTGCGAAAACCTGGTCTGTGCCAAGCAAGGCCTCGACACTAAGCGCCGTCGCGATATCTGCAAGAGTGCAAAGTTCGTGAAGATCGGTAATTGCCAAAAGCAACATGCCGAGCATGCCATCGGTGCCGTTGATAAGTGCCAAGCCTTCTTTTTCGCGCAACAAAATTGGTTTGATGTTGTTTTCTTTGAGCACTTCAATTGATGGTCGACGACGGCCTGATTTGTCGAAGACTTCGCCTTCGCCCATGAGCGCGAGAGCACAATGCGACAGCGGCGCAAGATCGCCACTGCAACCCAGTGAGCCATACTCGTATACAACGGGCGTGATCGATGCGTTAAGCATCGCGGCCATTGTTTCGGCAACAACTGGTCGAACTCCGGTTGCTCCGCTGCAAAGAGTGCGAAGTCGAAGCAACTGCATCGCACGCACCACTTCGGTTTCGACGACATCACCCATGCCCGCTG
>BJFV01000181.1 GCA_014190055.1 Actinomycetes bacterium | reverse complement strand
TCAGCGTTGTCACGCACAATTCCTGAAAAAACTACGACTGCACCGCACGATTCGATAGCCGCCCAATTGTAAACAGAGCCGACATCAAGAACTTCACTCGTCAACTCAAGTCGAGTGTCGACTTCAACTTTGTTGTGCGATGATGACATCGAAATAAGTGTATCTCTGCCTGCGAACTGAGCCATTCGCCACTGTTCAAGAACTGATGAATTCAATTTTGGTCTGCCTATCATCTGTTTATGCCTCAAGATCCCAATGACTTCTCAGCATCGGGGATTCCATTTTTTGAGCAAATTGCCAAAGCGATGTCGAGTGCCGGCCCAGTGCAATGGGATATGGCGCGACAATTTGCAATGATGACCGCGACAAACTCAAATGCCGAGCCAAATGTTGAACCCACCTCTCGAATCGCAATTCACCAACTCGCTTCTGTCGCCGATTTGCATGTTCGAGATGTAACCGGGTTGTCAACAAGCGATACGACTCAGCCTCCTGCAATTGACGTGGTGACGCGCTCAACTTGGGTACACCACACAATTGAGGCATTCAAATTTTACTTTTCGGACTTCACAGGCAATTCAGCATCAACCAATAGCGCAGAGAGTCTCGAACTTGAGTCAAGCGGCATGGACGCGATGATGTCGAACCTCACAAAGATGATGGCGCCAGCGATGCTTGGAATGTCAGTCGGTTCAATGATCGGACAACTCTCACTTCGAACATTTGGTCAGTACGACTTGCCACTTCCACGCGAGCCCAAGTCGCAACTTCTATTTGTCGCACGCAACAGCGAAGAGTTCGCAAAAGACTGGAGCATCAAAGTTGACGACATGCAAATGTGGCTGTTGATTCAAGAGTTGACATTTCACGCACTCTTTCGCATCAACTTTGTGCGTGATGCCGTTACCAACTTGGTTAAGCAACACGTTGCAGGCTTTCATCCAAATCCAAACGCACTCGGACAACGCCTCACCAATATTGATGTCACCGATACTGACCCAGCGGCAATGATGCAAAAACTCTTGGGAGACCCAACTCTTCTGCTCGGCAACGAACGTTCAGCAAAACAACAAGCATTGGCCCCAAAACTTGACGCAATAATTTGCACAATAATTTGCTACGTCGATCATGTCGTAGACACTGTCGCCAACCGAATTCTTGGCAATGGTGCTCAAATTTCTGAGGCTTTTCGACGAAGGAGAGTCGAGTCAAGTTCTCAAGACCAGTATGTTGAGCAACTTTTTGGCATCTATTTAACCGATGATCAAGTCGAACGTGGCGAAAAATTTATCGCCGGCGTCATCGAACGGGCAGGCGAAACTGGGCTGACGCGCCTTTGGACTCGCGACGGAAATCTGCCCACACCCAATGAAATAGCCGCCCCTGGCTTGTGGATCGAACGTATAAATCTTTAACGCGACCGTTTTACGAAAAAGTAAACCGACCCAGTCAGGCAAACAACTCCGACGACAGCAAAGCCAATTGCTCCGGGCAAATTCAGAATCACGGCAACAAGACCTAAGCCCACCCACGCGAGTTGATTCAAAGTTTCGAAACGAACAAACGCGCGTGCTCGATTCGCATCTGGCGCTTCGCGCTGCACGACAGATTCAAACGCAAGTCGTCCTATTGAACCCATTCCATTCGTTACAGAAATCAAAATAATTCCAGCAGTGATTCCCCCAACAATTCCGGCGTAAATACCAATTAACCCAACGACCAAAAAAGCAAACAGCATCATCGCCCGTTCAGACATTTGACGTCGCAAAAAAGGCGCAATCAAATTGCCGATCATTATTGCCAGCGAAGACAGGCCAAGTGCTAGCCCAAACCACGCTGTGCCCGCTCGCTCATCACGCAACCAGAAGGCAACGTGAAAGAATAAAAAACCAATCATTCCACGCAGAAGCATCATCGAAAAAGCGACTCTTCGAACTTGCAAACCTCGCAACTCTTCGATTTCTATTTTCTCAGCTTCGTTCGGCGTTGTTGCAACATGACGAGGCAACCGCAAACTTGCAAGTCCAGCAAGACCAAACATCGCCGCTGACATCACAAGTGTTGCTCTTGAATCGACCAATTGCAGCAAACCTGCAGGGACGGCTGCAGCGAAACCCATTACACCCGATAGCAAACCCAACTTTGAGTTCGCAGAAACCAGCTCATCATCATTCTTCACGAGCGTCGGCACTATTGCAGTTTTACTAACGCTGTAGGTACGCGCTAAAACAAGAGAGACAAATGCCAAAGCAAAAAGCGAATTCGAATCAAGTCGAGTAATCATCAAGACCACGGTTACGCAACGTAAAAGCGCGACAATGAAAACAGTTATTCGTCTGCCACCCGGAATTCTGTCGATGACTGGTCCAATAAACGGTGCGACAATTGCAAATGGTGCCAGACTCATCGCCAAAAACAACAGCACGCGACTTCGAGCAGCATCTGGGCTAATCGATAAGAACAGCGAGTCCGCTAACGCAATTGCAAACGCCGCCTCACCGCATGCAATGAGCGAATGCACACGACCGAGACGCCGCAACGGTGACGCCGGAGC
>BJFV01000180.1 GCA_014190055.1 Actinomycetes bacterium | reverse complement strand
GAAGTAGTTGACCAAACTCAGACGGCGGTTGCTGGGTTACGCCGCGTTCTTGGTGTTCTTGATACGCCAACTGGTCCGACTGCGCCGACTAAACCGATACCTTTGCCTAAAACTCCGCTGAGCATAGACGTAAGTGACGTCAGTTTCTCTTACAGCTCACGCATAGACAACCATGACGATGATTTGCCCGTGCTTCGACATATAAGTTTTACAATTCCGGCGCAGCAACATGTTGCGCTTGTTGGGTCTTCGGGTTCGGGCAAGACGACCCTGGCAAAATTGATTGCGAGATTCGCTGACCCAACTCTTGGCGCAATCTCACTCGGCGGCGTGAATCTAAAGCGAATTGATAATGATGAACTTCGGCGCCGATTAGTAGTCGTGCCACAAGAGCCGTTTTTATTTGCAGACAGCATTGCCAACAACCTTTATTTTGCGAGTCCAAGTTGCAGTGAAGGTGACTTGAAAAGAGTTCTTGAGCAGCTCGAATTATCAGATTGGGTCGAGAGTCTGCCAAACGGTTTAGATACGTTCGTAGGTCAACGTGGCTCGGCTATTTCGGCTGGCGAACGACAATTGGTTGCTCTAGCTCGTGCAGCGCTGACAAATCCCGACGTTTTAATTTTGGATGAGGCAACTTCGGCCGTTGACGCAATAGCCGAAGTGCGACTAGCTAAAGCATTAAGTGCGATTTCTGAGGGTCGAACCACGATCTCAATTGCGCATCGCTTATCAACTGCCGCGCGTGCAGATCGCGTGATAGTTCTTGAAGGCGGTTTGGTTACTGAAGACGGCTCGCACGAAGAATTGCTGAGCAACAATCGCGAGTATGCAAAAATTTATGCGCAGTGGCTCTCAGCAACCTCAGTAACAGATAAGACTTAAAGTAAATGCGTCTCGTCAAATCGTTGTTTTTGCTGCTTAGTTTTTTCGGAATACTCGGTTTGGCTGCCTGTGGTCAAAGTGCCGAAACAAGGTCAGTCTGCCAATTAAGCAGCCGATGGAACCAGACAAGTGCTGATGTCGCAACGGTGCTTAGAGAATTGGGCTCACTTCCCGCAGGTCAGATTCGCGACACGATGTTAGAAGTTGTTTCGAATCTTCAGGCCTTTAGCGAGATCGCACCCCGTGAAATTAGGAACGATGTCGAACTGCTTTTGAATACCTATGGTGCACTATCAGACGCTTTAGAAGCAATTGAATGGGACGGCTCGGCAGCAAGCCGTGATGCAGCAGTAACAAGCACTGGCGTCAGGCTTGCGAGCGATGAGATTCAAAGCGCACAGACGAATTTCGCCAAATTCATTTCAGATAATTGTTCGCTCGAAATTGAAAATGCAGTGAATCAGTTTCCAAATGTTGGCTCTACGTTGCCAGACCCAGTCATAATTGGCGACGACGAAACAAATCTAGATGCGGGTGCAGACAATGAAGAATCTGTCGCGCGCGCATTTGGTTATGTGGTTGTAGAGCGCTTTGGCGTCGCGATTACAGATGACCAAGCAAGTTGTGTCGGCGACGCACTATTGGGCGCGACATCGGGAGATTCTTCAACAGTTGATTTGACATATTGGGAAATGTTGCAAGAAATTTTCGACACTTGCGAAGTCAAAATTGATGTTAAGACTGCCTTAGAAAACGAATAGTTCTTTGTCGTTGCTATAGTGTCTCGCAATGGAACTCTTCCTTTGTCGCCATGCGCAACCACAATGGGTCAAGGACGATCTTTGCATCGATAACCCGCCATTGACTGAGTTGGGGCGGCGACAAGCAGCTTTGCTAGGGGCACGACTTTCGCGCGAGAGATTCGACCATGTTTATGTTTCTCCATTGCTTCGTACGAGACAGACAGCAGAACCGATACTGTCAGCTCTCAAGCGCGATGAAGTCATAGAACCATGGCTTGAAGAGATTCGAAGTCCAATTTGGCATGGTTCGCCAGGCGAGCGAGCCGCAAAGGCATATCAAGAAGAACGCGAACGCAACGCTCGCGAGCGCTGGCATGGGCTGGAGGGCGGTGAACCGGTGAAAGATTTCGTGGCTCGAATTCATTTGGGTGCTGAAAAGTTCTTAGCCGAGCATGGCGTTTATCGGATTGAACACGAGTTGCCGGTTTGGCATATTGAAGATCCGGGCGAGCGAATTGCGTGCGTAGCGCATGCTGGTACGAACAGCACTGTTATCTGTCATCTGCTCGGTTTGACCCCGACCCCGTGGGAGTGGGAGCGATTCGTTTTAGGTCACGCATCGATCACCAGACTTGAAGCCTTCAAAATTGGCGACGGCTATACATTTGCGTTATCGCCGTTATCAGACCTCGAACACATTCCTGCAGAAGATCGAACTTATTAGCTTGAAGATTAATGAGTTGTGGCGGAGGATCTCACCTCTCCACCACAACTCGATCGTGCAGATGATTACGGTTGTGGGAGCACTTCCGTTACATGACATGCATCGACAGCTTTAACGACTGGGTATGGGTTTACCGGGTCACCGCCACCTGGGTGAATTTCGAAGTGAAGGTGTGAGTTACCACCAGCGTTTCCAGTGGCTCCCATGTATCCAACTATTTG
>BJFV01000179.1 GCA_014190055.1 Actinomycetes bacterium | reverse complement strand
GTTTGCGCCATTGACAGATCAATGTATTGACCCTCGCCAGTTCGCTCACGTTGAAACAGTGCGGCCAAAATTGCACTGGCGCACTCGATTGCGGTGTAAACGTCGGCGTGACTAAACGGATCATTTGCATAATCACCGCCGCGCGCATCGCCTTGACGTTTTGTCATGCCCATCTCGGCGTTAATCACGGGGGCAAATGCGCGACGGTTAACCCAAGGGCCAGTGTTGCCGTAGCCGGTGATTGATGCGTAGACGAGCCGAGAATTTTTGGCACGTAAAGTTTCTTGACCAAGACCGAGTCGCTGCAATACGCCTGGCCGAAAGTTTTCAATTAAAACGTCGCACTTTTCAACTAAACGAGTGATCAGGTCGACTGCTTCGGGCTTAGTTAAGTCAAGTGAAATGTTTCGCTTACCGACATTTTGCTGAATGAAATAGGTCGAATTCGAATTTACTCTCGGACTCGAAAATCTGGTCAAGTCACCAGTTGGCTGTTCAACTTTGATTACGTCGGCGCCAAGGTCGCACAGCATTCGTGTTGCATGCGGACCCGACAGCACCCGAGTGAAATCAAGAACTCGAACCCCTTCAAGTGGGCGCATCAGTTAGTTCAGCGTGACGCCGAGTGTGCGCAACGCCAACCCCGCGTAAAGAGCCACGCCATGAGCCATCGCCGACTCTTCAAACATCACGCGGTTCGAATGGTTCGGTGCTGCTGTCGCAGGGTTTGTGCCTTCTGGTGTGCCACCAATAAAAACCATCGCCCCCGGAATCTTGTTCAGAACGTAACTGAAATCTTCGGCGCCCATAATTGGCGCAGGCATACGCACTGCTTTGCCTTCGCCAAGAATTGATTCAGCAACTTCAAGTGCAAAGTCGCTGCTTGGTGCATCATTGACGGTTACTGGGTAGCCGATTCTGATTTCGACAGTGGCTTGCATTTCATATGCAGCGGCGATGCCCTCGGCAACTCGACGAATCGAATCGTGAACTTTATTGCGGGTCTTTTCGCTCACGGCGCGAATTGTCCCTTCGATCAATGCAGATTCGGGAATCACATTTGTTGTCGTGCCTGCTACAAGTTTGGTGATGGTCACAACTGCAGGATCAAAAGTTTCGATGCGACGAGTAATCATCATTTGTAAAGACTGAACAATCTCGCACGCCACTGGTATCGGGTCGAGAGTTCGGAACGGCTCTGAGGCGTGCCCGCCTTTGCCTGTGATCTTGATCGACAGCACATCGCTCGAGGCCATCAGTGGGCCACCGCGAGTGCCGATCGTGCCAGCGGGCATCGACGCAGTTATGTGCAGGGCGTAAGCCGCCGTGATTGGCGATTCGCTACCGTCTTTGTTTTTTGCAACATCGAGCAAGCCTTCTTCAAGCATGAATTTTGCGCCATGGTAACCCTCTTCACCTGGTTGAAACATAAACAACACGCGACCAGGTATCTCGCTGCGACGGTCGCTGAGCAATTTCGCTGCGCTGACCAGCATTGAAGTGTGCGTGTCATGACCACATGCGTGCATGCAGCCATCGGTACGTGATGCAAAGTCAAGACCAGTGTCTTCGGGCATCGGAAGTGCATCCATGTCGCCACGCAGCATCACTGTTGGTCCTGGCTTGTCGCCGGTCAACATTGCTGCAATGCCACTTGTTGTTTCGTGCAACTTGATGTCAAGCGGCAGGCCTTCAAGAGCAGTTAAAACTTGTTCGCGAGTTTTTGGCAGCGTGTTGCCAATTTCAGGCCATTTGTGCAATTCACGTCGCAACGCCACCGTCGTTTTCATCAGCCCACCGACCTGATCTTTTAATCCGACGGCTGCGCCGTGTTTTTCTTGTGCCGCTGAAACTGGTTTGTTTGATCCCGTTTTTGCCATGAGCCAAGCGTACGCTCGGCAGCGGTGCTTGAATAAACGCAAGTCGACCTGACTGCCCGCAAATTGCTTGTGTAGATTGACAGACATATGTTGACCGTTGAATTCACAATTGAACCGTTCGTCGAAGGCGACCCAGGTCCGCATGTCACTGCTGCGGTTGCGGCAGTTGAAGCGCATGGCATCGCGGTTGATTTTGGTCCGTTTGGCTCGCTCTTTAGTGTCGATGCTGAAACTTTGCCTGCTGTTGTCGCTGATTTGTTGCGTGTGGCTTATGGCAATGGCGCAACGTTTGTAAATGTTTCTGTTTCGCGATTCGACTCATGAAAGCCACTCGCCAAGATTCGATCATCAAAGCCATCGAACCATTGATAACTGCCATCGGCGCGACGTTTGTCGAGGCTGAGGCGGTTAAACCAAGCGATGTGCCGATCGAAGTTGACGGCGAAGTTGTTGTCGGGGTTCGTCTACCGGCGCTTCATGGTGCACTTGAGCGGATGATTGATTCGGTCGAACGCGAACTCGGCGCAAAACTTCCAGATTTGTCGCGCACGGCTAAACAACGTGCTATTCGTTTGCTCGATGAACGCGGCGCGTTCACTTTGCGCCGTGCCGTTGAAGATGTCGCTGACTCAATGGGTGTCTCGCGCATCACCGTCTACAACTATCTCAATTCACTCCACCGCTAAATTTTTAAAATTTCT
>BJFV01000178.1 GCA_014190055.1 Actinomycetes bacterium | reverse complement strand
CGAATCTAAAAGTTTGTTTGTTGTCATCTCGAATATTCTCAACTCGGCGTCTGGGTGCGAATTTTTAAACGAGCGAACCACGTCCGGCAAAACATATGGAGCAAGCGTCGGTATGACGCCAAGGCCGATCTCACCGCGCAAATGTTTGCCATCATGCTTTGTTGCCTCGACAAGACCAACCACTTCTCGCAAAACTGCACGAGCCCGCTTCAGTACTTCGTCGCCATGTGTCGTCAAAAGAACACCACGATTTGTGCGCTCGAAAAGCGTGACCCCCAACTTTCGCTCGAGCTCTTTTATCTGAGCACTCAGCGCCGGCTGTGAGACAAATTGCTCATCGGCTGCAACGCCAAACGAGCCCGAATCGGCAATGGCGACGAAATAACGCAGTTGCTGAAGGGTTGGCAGTGACATAACTAATTCTTATGATACTTCGCTGAAAACACGATTTGCCTTATGGCCAAAAACAGCCGAGAATGACACCATGACAAACAACCAAACCAGCGGCTGCCCATTTTCGGGCGGAGCAATCACAGCAGAAAGCATGGGCACCACAAATACAAAGTGGTGGCCAAATCAACTCAACATTCGAGTACTTCACAACAACCCAGAAGTTGGCGATCCGATGGATCCCGATTTCGATTATGCAAAAGAGTTCAAGTCACTTGATCTCGACGCAGTAGTAAAAGATCTCACCGACTTGATGACTGATTCACAAGATTGGTGGCCAGCTGACTACGGCCATTACGGTCCGTTCTTCATCCGCATGGCGTGGCACGCGGCTGGTACATACCGAATTTCAGATGGTCGTGGCGGCGGTGGCGCAGGCATGCAACGCTTCGCACCAACCAACTCGTGGCCAGACAATGGCAACCTTGACAAGGCACGACGTCTTCTCTGGCCGATCAAGAAAAAGTATGGCAACAAAATTTCGTGGGCCGACTTGATGATCCTCACGGGTCATGTGGCTCTCGAATCGATGGGCTTTAAGTCGTTCGGTTTTGCCGGCGGTCGCCCAGACGTTTACGAATCAGATGACACTTATTGGGGCACAGAAACAACATGGCTTGCCGATGAGCGTTACTCAGGTGATCGTGAACTTGCCAATCCGTTGGCAGCAGTTCAAATGGGTTTGATTTACGTCAACCCAGAAGGTCCGAACGGAGTTGCAGATCCAGTTGCATCAGCACGCGACATTCGTGAAACGTTTGCTCGCATGGCGATGAACGACGAAGAAACTGTTGCACTTGTTGCAGGTGGTCACACATTCGGTAAAGCACACGGTGCTGGCGACCCAAGCAAATATGTTGGGCCAGAACCAGAAGCAGCACCGATTCATGCAATGGGTCTTGGTTGGTTGAACTCAATGGGTTCAGGTCGCGGCGTCGACACAATCACCAGCGGCATCGAAGGTGCTTGGACAACAAACCCGACGAAGTGGGACAACGACTACTTCAAGATTCTTCTCGAAAACGAATGGGAGTTGACCAAGAGCCCAGCAGGTGCTCAACAGTGGATTCCGAAAGGTGGAGCGATGGCTGGCACAGTGCCAGACGCGCACGATGCTTCACGAAAGCATGCACCGATCATGACGACAGCAGATCTTGCGCTGAAGTTTGATCCTGCATACCTCAAGATCTCGAAAGACTTCTATGCAAACCCAGACAAGTTTGCAGACGCTTTTGCTCGCGCATGGTTCAAACTGAACCACCGCGACATGGGTCCGAAGTCTCGTTACTTGGGCAACTTGGTGCCAAAGGAAGATTTGATTTGGCAAGATCCAATTCCGAAGCCGAGCAAAGTGCCGACTGCAGCAGACGTTGCAAACCTGAAAAAGAAGATCCTCGCAAGCGGACTTTCAGTTTCAGATTTGGTCTTCACAGCATGGGCATCAGCCTCAACATTCAGAGGCACAGACAAGCGTGGCGGTGCAAACGGCTCACGAGTTCGTTTGGCACCTCAGAAAAATTGGGAAGCAAACGACCCAACTGAATTGGCGAAGGCTCTCAAGGTCTACGAGGCACTCAGTGCAGAAACCGGCTTCTCGATTGCCGACTTGATCGTTCTCGGCGGTAACGCTGCGGTCGAAAAGGCTGCACAAGATGCTGGCGTAACGATTGAAGTTCCGTTCTTGCCGGGTCGTGGCGATGCCAAGGCCGAGCAGACCGACGTCGATTCGTTCGCAGTGCTTGAACCAACTTTTGATGGTTTCCGCAACTATCTGCGCCCAGGTCATGTTCAAACAACTGAACAGTTGCTGCTTGAAAAAGCCGCCTTGCTCACACTCAGCGCACCAGAAATGACGGTGCTGGTTGGTGGCATGAGGGCATTGAACGCCAACTACAAGCGCTCAAGCCATGGCGTGTTCACCAAGACACCGGGCGTTCTGACGAACGACTTCTTCGTGGCATTGACTGACATCAACATCGATTGGAAGCCGACAGACAAGTCTGAAGAGTTGTTTGAAGGTCGCGATCGTAAGACAGGCAAAGTCATCTGGACAGGCACACGCAATGACTTGATCTTCGGATCAAACTCGCAACTGCGTGCACTCTCCGAGGTCTACGCTCAAAACGACGCGAAGGCAAAGTTCGTGCG
>BJFV01000177.1 GCA_014190055.1 Actinomycetes bacterium | reverse complement strand
TAGAAGAGACTCGCAAGATGATCAATCAGGCTGTCACGAGATTGCAGTCGCGCCCACACTCTCATGAATACACGGGGCCCGCCGAGGGTTCGTTGGCGCCGATGAATAGTTTTCTTGATCGCAGTCCGATCATTGGCGGAATAAATCCGCTGAGTGTGCCAATGCAGATGAGCATCGACGGCGATGGTGGCAAAGATTCGATTGTCGTTGGTCATGCGACTTTCGCGGCTGCGTATGAGGGGCCACCAGGTTGTGTTCATGGCGGCTTTATTGCGGCCTATTTTGACGAAGTTTTGGGTATGGCGCAGTCGCTTAGCGGCAACCCTGGTATGACTGTGAACCTGACAGTTGACTATCGCTCACCAACACCACTTTTGAAACCTGTTGTCTTTCGCGGATGGGTGGCGTCGGTTGAGGGTCGAAAAATTAGTGTGGCAGGCACGCTTCATCACGGCGAAACACTTTGCGCCGAAGCAAAAGGTCTGTTCGTGTCAATGAGGCCCGAGGTATTTCAGCGGTTGCTTGAGATTCGTCAGTCGCAATCAGGCTGAAATTATTTAAGAGGTTGAAGCGCGAGTCGTGACTCGGCTTGCGCCACAATCGACAAAACATCGGGGCCAATTTTTCTTGCTGTGATTGCGCCGACGATTGATGCTAGATCTTCAGTTGTTTTTGGCATTTGCTTGGCAATCAGGCGTAGTTCGTAGTCGCTACAAACATTGACAACCGGTTGCTTGATCACCCGAGCGCGACTGCTGCGCCAAGTGCGAAGTTCGTCTTCGAGTGAGGGTGTTGTCGATTTTCTTGGTTTCGTTCTGGCGACAAATTGCGGCTCGGGTTTTAGAGCCGTTTCGCTGACAATATTGGCTAACAGGTTGCTTTGCCCTGCTGTGCGACCTTTTCGCGATTCGCACCAAGTGACAAACAATTGTTGTGAAGCGCGAGTGAGGGCGACATACGCCAGGCGGATCTCTTCATCTTGTTGGTCTTGGGTGATTGCCGAACTGTGAGGCATCAATCCAACCTCGGCGCCCGCGACGACGACGCACTGCCATTCACGACCTTTGGCCGAGTGAAAGGTGAGAACTTCAACACCTTCGGTGCTGCGGTGCTCTGCCGACGTCGCTCGCATCCATGAGGTGAACGAGCGACCATCGACGTTGCCTGGGTGATCGAGTTTGAGAAACACTTGAACTTGCTCGGCAACCCAGCGCTGAATCTCAGAATCTGACTCAGTGAAAACATCGGTCACCCAAGTAGCGAGTTCGTTGCGGTTAGTGCTTTGCGAAGCATCGGCGATTGCCGAGTTCAGTTCTTTTGATGGACGAGTGGTTCGGACTGGAATATTGTTTTTGACAAGAGCATCGACGATCAATTCGACTTGAATATTTGTGCGCACCAGAACCGCTGCCGACTGCCAAGGGTTTTCGCCGCCGGTGTTTGCGTATTGCCACAAGCAGTCAACGACACCTTTAGCCTCGGCTTCGGCATCTGCGTAGCCACGTAGAACAACTGGTTGCGAGGATGGCTTGATTGCTCGCACATCAATTTGCGGGTCGACGATTTTTGCGATCGTTGTCGCAGCGTTCAAAATTTCTGGTGTGCAACGATAATTATTTGGTAGTCGCAGAACAGTTGTGCCGCGAATCTTGTCAGGTAGTTCGTCGAAAAGTCTTTTATCTGAGCCGTTCCATCCGTAAATTGCTTGCATCGGATCGCCGACAATAAAAACATCGGCGCGTTGCCCGCGAATTGCTTCGAATAGTTCGTATTGCAATGGGTTCATGTCTTGGGCCTCGTCGACAAAAATGTGTCGATAGCGCCAGCGCACCGCTTGGGCGTATGCGTTGTCGAGACGCATAGCTTCAATCACCCGTGAGATCAAGTCGTCGAGGTCGAGCGTGTTGCGTTGAATTTTGAGTTGTTCGTATTCTTTGTAAATGTTTGCGATCTCATTGTGTGGTGCAGCCGTGTAGCGGCCAAGTCGTTTTGCAGTTTGTGCATAGTTGGCTGGCGAAATTAGTCGAGCGTGAGCCCAGTCGACTTCGATCAGTAGTTCGCGAGTGCGTGTAGACATCGGGTGTTCGCGCGCGGCTTGGGCAATTAGTTGTGGGCGATTGTGAATAATTGACGGCATTTGTTTATGCGTATCGGCTAACCGCTGTCGCAACAGCGCTAGTGCGACCGCGTGAAAAGTGCCGACCGTAACCGATTGTGAATCACGTGAAACACCAAGAGTTATAAGCCGGCGGCGCATTTCGCTTGCGGCTTCACGCGTAAACGTGATCGCAAGTACTCGTTGCGGATCTGCAGTGCCTTTGGCGATGCGATATGCGATGCGATGAGTGAGTACCCGGGTTTTGCCAGAACCTGCGCCCGCGTGCAACACCGTTGCTGTTTCGGGGCAGGTGACTGCGGCGCGCTGGTCGGCATCCATGCCATGGAGAAGTTGGTCGGCGTCCACGCCATAACGCTAGGCGGTGGGTGTGGCTGCGAGAAACTAAGTTTGGGGAATGGCTTATCCGCAAAAATTATTGAATCGCGGTGAGCATATAAATCTTGACTTGCACCCGCATTGGGTTGTGTTCGTCAAGCCTGGGTCGGTTGTGAT
>BJFV01000176.1 GCA_014190055.1 Actinomycetes bacterium | reverse complement strand
CGTTGCTTGCGGCGATGGCACCAGTGGCGATTCAAACTGGTTGGTCGATGCGTGTTGGCACTGCGATGGCGAGTGACGATTCGGCGCAGTCGGCGCAAGATTTACAAGAGCAACGCGTCAAACAGTTTGCTTCGACGATTAACACCTGTCATATTTGGGATGAAAACGGGGCGATGATTGCCAAGGTTCGCGCTGGCGAAGAAATTGAAATGCCGTTGCCGGTTGTTCGGCGCCTGCGAGATCTCGGGCGCGATGAAACCGACTGGCTCGCCGGCCGCAGCTAACTTGCGGCGTCTATCGCTTTGCGGGATGGATCTTTAATTTCGTTACTTGTGCGATCGCGTCAAAGTCAGAGTCGTGGTGAATTATTTTCGTGTTCGTTCGAATTGCAATTGCAGCAATAAGACAGTCGATCTGGGCTCTGACGGTTACACCTAATTTGCGACACGCACGATAAATCGCAGCTGCGTTGTCGTAATCAACGGGCTCGGTTTTAATAGTTGTTGCTCTTGCCAAGAGTTTTTCAAGTTGAGTCACATGTTGTTGGTCACGGGCTCCAGCAAGAATCTCCATACGAATCACATCGCAAATTTCTGGATCAAGTTTCAGCAGACGATCAACTTCATTGCAAGCGCTGGAGTTCGTATCGCGCAGGTACTCAATCCAAGCTGACGTATCGATCAACGACATCAGGTGCGCGGTGTGCGCATGGCGGCGAGGTCGCCTTCCCAGCCCGTGCCACGCATTGCTCTAGCTTCTTCAAGTGTCATTGGCTCGATCGCTAAAGTTCGCAACGCCAAGTTGACTGCGTCTTTCATGGTGGCCAAATTGAAACGCTCCATTACGCGACGGCAGGCTTCTTCGTCGATGTCGATATTGGTTCTTGCCATGCTCATAGGTTATACACCTCTTATACACATCAATTTGGGATCGGTAAATATTGCCTTTTCGACGGATGTGTGAGGCCGAGCACAAATGTGGCAAGGGTCTAGCAACAAAAAGTGGGCGACACCCGAAGGTGCCGCCCACTGAATGCGAAAACTAAATTATTTTGCGAGTTGCCACAGGCTGTCTGTGAGTGTCCAGCCGTAGTCAGAACCTTCGGTCGCTGCGATTGCAAACATTATTAATGCACCGCCGGCCATCGAAATGTTTTTAAAGAATGCAATGGTTTCATTTTGCTTTGCTTGCGCATCAGTTTGAGCCCAAAAGTCGTGCATTTTGAGAGCGATCAAAATCAACAAGACTGCAAGTACGAGTGCACCCAAGTCGGCATAAACACCGAGGATGACTGAAAGACCGCCCGCTGCAAGTAGAACTCCAGATATCAAGACTGAGAGCTTGGCCGCCGGCACCTTCTTGAAGCCTGCATAACCAGTCATAGCTTCTGACTTTGTCAGGTGGTTGATACCACTCGAGACGAACATAAGGGCAAACAAAATTCGCCCGATCAATAGAACTGTATTCATTTCACTATTTCCTTTGTTGTTGGTAGTTCTCTGACTGAGAACTAGTTGCGGGCACAACTATAACGCAAAACTAGTTGCGCGCGCAACTACCTGGCTTGACGAGATAGAATCGAAGTGTGGCAAACGCAAAGTGGCTGACAGACGCCGAAATGCGTGCGTGGCGTGGCTTCATCAGGCGCTCGGCAGATTTGATCGACATCATCACCAAAGACCTTGAGCCTTTTGGTCTTGACGGTGGCGACTATCAACTGCTGGCAATGCTCTCTGAGTCACCAGGACGCAAAATGAAAATGTGTGATCTTGCCGAAACTTTAGGTCTGTCGCGAAGTGGTCTGACGCGTCGAATGGAAGGTGTTTTGAAAGCGAAATACGTCTCAAGAGTCAGTGATAAAAATGATCGACGGGCTGCATTTGCGCAAATTACCGAAAAAGGATTAACTCTGATCAAAAAAGTGGCCCCTCATCATGTCGCAAGTGTTCGCCGCCATATGATCGATCTTTTATCGCCGGCCGAAATCGCCGCATTCGGATCTGGGTTCGCAAAAATCGGTCAACAGATCGATCAAAAAACTAAGATCTGAGTCTTGTCAAATAATCAGCAACAGTCGCTCGCGCGAGTTGCTCCGGCAATATTTGTTGCGCTTTGGAGTACGGGTTTTGTAGTTGCCCGATATGCGACAACAGACGCGGGGCCACTCACATTTTTGTGTGTCCGTATGTTTATCGCTGCGGGTTTACTTTGGCTGATCGCAACTGCAATGCGCGCGCCGCGCATGGCTCGCAGCGATTGGTCGGCTGCGACGATTGTTGGCATCTTCATGCATGCCATCTATTTGGGTGGTGTTTTCGTGGCAATCGACCTTGGGCTTCCTTCGGGACTGAGTGCACTGATCGCTGGGCTTCATCCTGTCGCAACTTCTGTTGCTGCTCGAGTTTTTTTGCGCGAGCAACTGAGTCGCAAACAAATCGTCGGTGTTTTTCTGGGGCTAGTTGGCGTGTGTGCAGTAGTCGTCGAAAAACTCGACGCCGCTGATGGTGGTGTCACGACCGGGGCGATGATCGCAATGATGGTTTCAATTTTTGGATTAACTGTCGGCACGCTTGTGCAACGCGCATTCGGAAAAGAAATGCCGTTGTTGCGGGGCACCGCTACGCAATATTTGGCATCGGGCGTTGTGCTTGCG
>BJFV01000175.1 GCA_014190055.1 Actinomycetes bacterium | reverse complement strand
CCGCGCGTGTCTTTTGGCGAGTCGAGTGCGCCATAGAGCGCGAAAGAAATCGTGCCGTCAAGAATGAGCGGACCATTCGCTGGTGTTGCTTGGTCGGGCGTGAGGATGATCGGGTCGTGTGCGCTTGCGGCTGACGGCGGCAACAAGGCGACTATGGCAAGAACGGTGAGCAGAAACTTTTTCATGTTCAATTCTGCCACTAGGTTGGCTCTGACGACAGCAGCAATATGGGCTGATTGTGAAACGAGGTATGAAATGCCTAATGCGATGAAACGGCGATCGGTGGTTAAAGCGGTGACGTGGCGAATTGTCGGCACGGCCGACACGTTTGTGTTGTCGTGGCTGATAACTAAAGAGCCGATTACTGCGGGGGCGATTGCGAGTCTTGAAGTGATTACGAAAACGTTTTTATATTATTTTCACGAGCGCGGGTGGAACCGCGTCAAGTGGGGCCGCGGGTAGCGGGGCTGTCGCGGTGGTTATTGGGTGATTGCGTTTAGCGAGGCGCGAATGCCGATGACATATGCGTCGCCGGCGGCAACTTGCGGCGCGAGGCTCGTAACAAGTTTGTTGTAGTCGTCGGGTGAAGTTGCGTTGGCGAACTGCACGGTGTCCCACTTGCGGCCGTCGCCGATGATTGTGCCTTCGGCATAAAAGTTTTTCGCATTCGGAATTGCATTGAATGCAGTTTGGCGCTCGGTGTTGCGTCGCACCACCATTGTCAAGAACTGACCGTCGCTTGGTGTTGGTCGTTCGCGAGTGTCGAGCGAAAGATCTTCTGGTCGGCAACACACGATTATCGTGCGCTTCATGCCGGCTGCTTTGTGAACATGTTTTTCACCGAAGTCTTTGCGTGACTGCATTTCGATAAATGATTTGCGGGTGGGGTAGCGCACGATCGCAATACGATCCCAATCTTCGGGGCCGTCTGCATTGCCGATGACGTCGCCAGCGAAAACGATTGTGGCGCCGATGCGCGAGAGAATTGACGCGGGGTTGTAGCGATCGTCGGCTTCGCGGCCAGAGATCGGCTTTGAACTCGGGGAAGCGTCGTCAGAGTATTGGGCGACCTCGTGATACTTCATGAGGTTGACCATATATATAGGACCATCTTCGGTTTCGGGGCGGGTGGCGAGGAAGATGCCGTATTCTTTGTCGATCGTGCCGTAGTTGTGTTTGAGATTTGGTTTGTCGCTCATGTTTTTGCCCCCGTGCTTCTGCTGACGCTTTACCCTGCGTTTTTCCCCTGCGTTTTTCCCCTGCGTTTTTCCCTGCGACGAGCGTAGTTAGCGCGCTGCCCTCACCCCGTGTCGAAGAGGTATCCGTTTAGATACACTGTCAGTATGGCTTCAAAACTGATCGAGCAAGCGCGAACTGCTGCCGGGCTGACGCAACAAGAAATGGCAGAGCGGGCTGGTACTTCGCGAACGACACTTTCGGCATATGAACACGGCCGAAAGTCGCCGAATCTTGAGACATTTGAGAGGTTGCTTGTTGTCGCGGGATACGAAGTGCAAATTCAGCACCGCATTAAGTTTTCGAAAATTGAATTGGGACGTGGGCGACCGATTTATGTGCCAGACAGGCTTTGGCGACTAGATGTGAGCGAGGCGTTTGCACCAGTTGTCTTGAACTTGGCGTTGAATTGGTCTCAACCTGGCAAAGAATATGTGACTCGTGATCGAAGGCAACGCGCTCGACTTTATGAGACTGTCATTCGCGAGGGCATGCCAAAAGATATTTTGAAATTTGTTGATGGCGCGTTGCTCATCGACCTATGGGACGAACTGGTCTTGCCTCGTGCGATTCGCGAACACTGGGTCGCCGCGCTCGAAGCCAACTTATAGATGCTTTGAAAATATTTTGTCTGGTCTAACCGAGTTTCAAGTCGAAGTTTCGCGGCTGTTCTTCTCATTGCCGGCGTCTGACGGCTTTTTATTGGCAGGTGGTGGTGCTTTGCTCGCGTCTGGACTTTCGCAGAGACCCACCCGAGATCTTGACTTTTTTGGCGAGCAAGGTCGTGCAGATGTGGGTGAGATGCGCCGTCAATTCTTGGTTGCCGCAAGCGACAATGGCTGGAGGTGCAAGGTGATTCAATCGAGTGAATCGTTCGCACGAATTCATTTGGTTGGCAGTGAAGAAGTGCTAGTAGATATTGCCATTGATGTTGCTGCACGACATGCGCCAGTCGTAACGATTGTTGGGCCGACATTTAGTTCTGAAGAGTTGGCAGGAAGAAAGCTGCTCGCGCTTTATGACAGGGCTGAAGCGCGAGATTTCGTTGATGTGTTTGTTCTCTGCGAGGTATTTGGAAAAGATTTGATTTTGGCACGGGCTGCAGAGATAGAAGGTTCAGTTGATCGGTCGTCGCTCGCACAAATGATGGCTACCATCTCAAGATTTAGCGACGAGGATTTGCCGATCGCTCAAGATCGCATATTGCAGCTGCGTGAATTCTTCGAGCGATGGGCGAGCGAGTTGGGCTAGTCGGGCTAGTTGGGCTAGACGGGTCGAGCGTTAGAAGAGTTGGCGTTCGAAAGTTGTTGTGCCGCGGAAAAATTTGAATCCGAGTTTTGTGTAAAGACCGTGTGCGCCGGTCGGATTTTGTGTGTCGACTGAAAGTGCGGCGTGGGTGAGGCCGAGGGCTTTGTATTTT
>BJFV01000174.1 GCA_014190055.1 Actinomycetes bacterium | reverse complement strand
GGCACGATCGGTCACAGTTTCATGCTTTGGGCACAAAAATATGTCGACGCGTCAGTTTCGTCGTTGATTCTTTTACTCGGGCCAGTTATCTCATCGATCGGTGCATGGTTGGTTTACAACCAAAATATTTCAGTGATTCAAGTCATCGGCGGTGCTGTGGTTCTCGCGTCGCTCGCTGGGGTTGTGCGGTTGTCAAGCGCAGTAAAGATAAGCCGAGAAGTGTTGAGTACAGCTGACCCGTTGCTAAACTCAAATCCCTAAGTAAATAAAGCAAATGCGGACGTGGCTCAGTGGTAGAGCATCACCTTGCCAAGGTGAGGGTCGCGGGTTCAAATCCCGTCGTCCGCTCAAAGAGAGCGAATTTAAGTAATTGAGACTTACCGTCGGTTGTTAGCGGCGGGGTGGGCGAGGAATAAAGCCTGAGGTTGTGGCGACGTAATTTTCGTAGCCGGGCTTGCGCTTGAGCATCGCTCGGTCGAGCATCGCAGCACCCGAAACCTTGACCAACAAGAAAGTCATCACGACTGGGCCAATTAATCCGTAAATACCGAGCGACGATTCGGCAGCGATCAAACCCAAGCCCCACCAAACACATGAATCGCCAAAATAATTTGGGTGTCGCGTGTAGCGCCACAAACCCTGATCCATTATCAAACCTTTGTTTGCTGGGTTGCGCTTGAAGCGAGCAAGTTGTGCATCGCCCACAGCCTCAAAGTAAATGCCAACACCCCAGACCAAAACACCAAGCACACCAATAATTCCGAAACCAGGCTCTTCGCGCACCTGACCAAGTTGTATCGGCAACGAAACGATGAACATCAACAAGCCCTGCAAACCAAAAACCGTATACAAACTGACGATTGCAAAACGATCACCGTGTTTGCGTCGCATTGATTGGTATCGAAAGTCTTCGCCGTGGCCGAGATTGCGTTTCGCCAAATAAAAAGCAAGGCGCAAGCCCCAGATTGTCGTCAACACTGTCAGCAGCAAACTTCGTGTCGAGTTGCCATCGCTCAGCCAATAACTAACCCACGCGACGAGCACGAACCCCGAACCCCAGGCGATATCAACAATCGAAGCATCACGCATGACCAGGCTGATCGCCCAAACTGCGATCATCATGCACGCGATTGCAATTGCCGCGCCAAAAACAACTTCGCCAGCGGTTGCCGCTGTTGTCACACCGAATAAAACATCTGTTGTACTAGTCATACGCACGACAATAGGCGAATTCGCAGGTTGTATCAGTGCAAATGTGGTGCGAGCCTTGACGGGTGCTTCAAGTCAAAGATCTGTGCGTTGAAATCGGCGGAAAGCTCGTCGTCAACGGCGCATCTTTCGCTGTTATGCCACGCGACAAAGTTGGTCTCGTTGGCCGCAATGGCGCGGGCAAAACAACTCTGTTCAAAGTGCTTGGTGGCGCCAACGAACAAAAATCGGGCGTGATTAACCGCAAGGGTGGTTTTGGTTATTTACCTCAAGACCCGCGCATCGCTGGTTCGTTCGACTCGCGCACAGCGATCTCGCACATTCTCTCGGGTCGTGGCATCGACGAAGACATCGTTCGCATCGAAAAATTACGAATTGCACTCGAAGAAAACTCAAGCGATGCAAATGTCGCTAAGTTCGCCAAAGCAGAAGAACTTTTCTCGCTCAAAGGTGGATACGCATCAGACAGCGAAGCGCGAGCAATCGCCGCGGGTCTGGGGCTGAAGCCTGATCGTTTGAATCTCGCTCTAGGTGTGCTTTCAGGTGGCGAGCGACGACGCATCGAACTCGCGCGAATTTTATTCAGTGGCAGTGACACGTTGTTGCTCGACGAGCCAACCAATCACTTAGATATCGATGCAAAGACTTGGATGCTCGACTTCTTGCGCGCGTACAAAGGTGCACTGCTAGTTATTAGTCACGACCTCGAGTTGCTTGATGAAGCGATCACTCGCGTGTTGCATCTAGACCGACCTGACGAAGATTCTGAGGGCACGATCGTCGAATATCGCGGCACCTACACGCAATATTTGGTCTCACGCGAGGCCGACGAAGCGCGCCAAGCAAAGAAAGCAACTCAGCAAAGCAAAGAAATCGAGCGCCTGCAGCGCGTCGTCGATCGCTTCGGCGCCAAGGCGAGCAAAGCGGCGATGGCCCACAGCATTGAAAAACGAATTGGTCGCATCGAAGAAACTCGAGTGCACGCTGCACGTGGTGCTCGAGTATTGAAAGTGCGTTTTCCTGAGCCGCCACATTGTGGTGAAACAGTTTTGACAGTCGACGGTTTACGTAAAACTTTTGGTGGCCCAGACATCTTTCATGATGTGAGCTTTGACCTCGGTCGCGGTGAGCGATTGCTCGTGCTCGGCTTAAACGGTGCCGGCAAAACTTCACTGTTGCGAATTCTGGCAGGCGAAGTAAAGCCCGATAACGGTGAAGTTAAATTCGGCTACAACGTTCAAGTCGGTTACTACGCCCAAGAGCACGACAACTTGGTTCCGCAACGGTCGCTTGTCGAACACATGCGTGATCAAGCACCGGTATCGCTTGGTCTCACTGAAACACAATTGCGAGGCATGCTCGGCATGTTTGGTCTTTCTGGTGACAAGGTCTATCAAGAGTCGGCGACGCTTTCAGGTGGCGAGAAAACAAAACTCGCGCTTGCGATGATGATGGTCGGTAAAAA
>BJFV01000173.1 GCA_014190055.1 Actinomycetes bacterium | reverse complement strand
ATTGTCAGCGATATTTTCTCGGCTGACAACAACACTTGGTCCAGCAAAACGGCTTTGCGTAAACACGCCAGCCGCAACACACGTACTTTCTGCAACAACAAGAGTCAGATCTTGTGAGTTGTCTTTAATGCCAATGTTTGCGACGTAGGCACCAAAACCTTGAGGCAGTTTCACGCACCCAGCCTATTTTTTATCGGCGAAGTATTTTGCCAAATTATCGAGCGTGTTACGAATGGCGAGCTCGTTTTTGCCAACATAGCCAGCCAACTTAAGCATTAACGGTGACTTTGAAGTGCCGTATGAAAACTGTTCAGTCACCATCGTGCCGCCTTGTGTCGGCTCGAGAATGTAGCGCCAAACATGCCCGCCAAAGTGGCGCCATGCGATCTGCTTACCTTCAACAAACTCGACAACAGTGTTTGTGATTTTGTATGGCGCACCTTTTTTCATGCTCATTCCAAAAGTTGCGTTCAACGAGAGTCGCTGTGGCGCCGAAGATTTTGGTGCGATCACCGAACCCGAACCATCGATCACTGTGTGCATCGCTGGGTTTGCGAGAAGTTCAAAAATTTGTTCTGGACTAGCCGAGACCAACTTGCTTACAGAAACGATCTTGTTTTTCTTGTCGTGCGCGCTCGTGTTTGGTGTCGTCATGGGTTTGATGTTAGGCGAGTGATGCGAGCACTGCTTCACCACAACGTCGACCCGAATAGAGCGCGCCTTGAATCGACCCGGTATCGCGATGATCGCCACAAACGAACAAGCCGTTGCCAAGTGAAACTTTTTGTTTCGGATTAAACGGCGGCAGTTGTTCGGGCCCCGCATGAGTGATGCGATACGTCTTGATGTGACTCCAGCCGTCTACTTGCGGTCCCCACCAAGTGCGCAGTTGGTCTCGCGATATCGCTTCAAGATCACCTGTGATGATGCCTGGCAGTGCAGCGACGATCAGGTGCTTGCCAGGTGGGGCATAGCTTGGCGCAACATTGCTCAGCACTGCTGCGTTTAACACAGGGCCTTGACCCGTGCCGTCGAGAACAACAAATTTTTCGGGAGTTGGCGGTGTGTCCGCCGAAAAATAAACACAGCCGACAACACGTGATGCGATTTCATTTGTTCGCAAAAGTTCACTGGCACTCGGTTGATCAGTTGCCACAACGACCGCATTGGTTTCAACTCGACCAGCAGCGGTCGTGACTGCACCGGTCTCAATTTTCGTAGCCCGTGTGTTTAAAAAAATGTTTTCAGCGCCGAGATTCGTCGCCATCTGTTCAGGAATTGCGCTCATGCCGTTTGCCGGCAAGGCACTTTGCCCTTCACTTAGTGACTTAAAAATAATTTCGAACATTCGGCGTGATGTGCGCAACTCTGGGTCAAGTTGAATGCCACCAAATAATGGTCGAAAGAACCTGTCGATCATCGTCTCTGAAAAACCCAAATCTCGCAGAGCTTGGGTGGTCGACACATCTTCACTCTTCAAAATCTTTGGTGCGTTGCGGTGCATAACTCGCCAGCGCAATGCGGCTATGCGCAACTTGTCTGTAAGTGTGCCTACAGGTGCAAAAACTGTTGCTGCAGCACGCCGTGGTTCACGAAAGGGGTCGGTAACAACCGATGATCGACCGTCACGCATCACGAGTGCACCAGAACTAAACATTTTCAAATCAAGTGCACTCATGTCGATTTGAGTTTTCAATTCGGGATACGCAGTCAGCAAAACTTGAAAGCCGCGATCGAGCAAAAAACCATCGACTTTGTCGGTACGCACGCGACCACCGACACCATCTTGTGCTTCGATAACGATTACAGATCTGCCACGACTCTTTATCTGTCGCGCAGCCGCTAAACCTGCCAGACCAGCACCAACGACAACGGCATCAACGCGCGTTGGCAGTTGCTTCATTTGTTGAGCAAAGCGCGCAACGCAACGTCAATTGTCGAGTGCGCAAATTTAAAGCCAGATTTTTGAAGCTCAGTAGGCATCACTCGTTGACCAGTGAACAACAAAGCTTCAGCGAGTTCACTACCGAGCAAGAGTTTCGGTCCGAATTTAGGTATTCGTTGCCATGCGGGTCGACGCAACGTGCGTCCGAGTGCTTTTGTAAATTCAGCGTTTGTCACTGGGTTCGGGGCAGTCAAGTTGACAGCACCTGAAATGTTTGCTGTCAACAGATATTCGATTGCGGCGATTTCATCATCAAGCGAGATCCAACTCTGCCATTGTTTGCCGTTGCCAAATTTGCCACCGAGACCCAATTTAAAAATCGGTAGTTGCTTCTTCAGTGCGCCGCCCAACGGTGTCAACACAATGCCGGTGCGCAAAAAGACAGTTCGCACGCCGGCATCAATCGCCGGTTTTGCTGCGGCTTCCCACTGTTTACAAATTTCAGCCAAGAAACTAACCCCATGGCTCGATTGCTCGGTTAATTGTTCGTCGCCACGCGCGCCGTAGATGCCGATTGCCGAGCCAGACAAGAAAACGCTCGGCTTTTTGTTGCACTTGGCAATAGTTGTTGCCAATAGCGATGTGCTCTTGGTGCGACTATCGAGCAGTTCTTGTTTGTATTTTGCTGTCCATCGGCGGTCGCCAATGCCAGCACCTGACAAGTGAATGACTGCATCAGCACCTTCGAGCACTGCGACATCAAGTTGACCAGCGCTCGGGTTCCATTGACTTTCATTTGCTCGCGGTGTGCG
>BJFV01000172.1 GCA_014190055.1 Actinomycetes bacterium | reverse complement strand
TCAACTTTCGTCAGCCCGAGGGTCAGCACTGATGGAACGAGGCCAAAAGACAAGAAAAGTGCTAGTACTAAAGCTCGACAGGCAACCCTGGCGAATTTTGGATAATACGAAACTCGAGGTGTCATGTTTTGATGTCCTTTCGGACCCGCCATAGTTGGCAGGCAATTTGACTGTTTATTGGTCTCCGCCACAGAGAACCCCAGTTAATGCCTTACTTATTGCTTGCTACTAACCATAAACAAGCCGTGTAACAGGGTAACTAGCTCACAAAAATTGAGACATAACACATGTCACAAATCGCGCTACAAAACCCTTAAATTACGGGAGCAAGTTTTTCTTGCTTGAATCCGTCTTTGTGGTTACAAAAGTTTTAGACTGCGATTATGACCATTTCAGCAAAGACACTTAAATCAAAAAGTGAAGCTCAGCAGAAATTAGTTGCGAGCGAACTACGAAAACTCAGAATCAAAGCTGAATTAAGTCAAGACGAACTTGCTCAGCGCGCCGGCATCGACCGCAAGACAATCAACCGCATTGAGAACGGTCACTTTTCTCCAACGCTTGACACGATTACTCGTTTAAGCCTCGTGCTAAAAATCGCCCCAGGCGCATTATTGGGCAGTGGCCGCAGCGCAAAAAAGTAATCCAATAACTTCTGCAGTTACTGCGGTTCTCTTAGCTGCTGGAAGCGGCTCAAGATTTTCTGGCAACGCACATAAATTATTAACCGTCATCAGCGGACGAACTGTCTTTTCGTGGGCACTTCAAAATTGTCTTGCTGCGCAATTTCAAAAAGTAATTGTCGTCACTGGTGCAGTCGACTTATCTGCACAAATTGCTGAAGCAAAATTTGCGGACGAAAATTTAATTGAAGTGCACAACGAAAATTGGCAGACCGGCATGGCCAGCAGCCTGCAGTGTGCAATCTCAGAAGCCCAGCGACACGGCGCAAGCAGCGTTGTCGTTGGCCTTGCAGATCAACCCGCAATCAAACCATCAAGTTGGCAGCGCATCGCGACTGCCACTGCACCTCTTGCTGTGGCTACATACAACGGGGTTCGCGGCAATCCGGTGCGAATACATGCCGAACTTTGGCCGTTGCTGCCAACTAACGGCGACGAAGGCGCCAGAAGTCTTTTCAAGTCTCATAAAGATCTGCTCGAAGAAGTTGCATGTGATGGCTCGGCCCAAGATCTCGACACATCGAGCGACATTGAGACACTGACAAAGTTGCTCAACAAATGACTAAGGCGTCAGCACAAGACATCGCTCGCATTACCGAGCTTCTCGGTCGCAAACCACAGGGTGACTTTGAAGTCGTCTTGCGCGACAAAAACGGCGAGCCAATCGTCGTTAAAAACGAACCATTGTTGTTTGATGGCACGCCAATGCCAACGCGATATTGGCTGGTCGGCGCACAAGAACACATGGCGGTCAGTCGCCTTGAGTCGAGTGGCTGCATCAATCTTGCCGAAAGTGAAGTTGACCCCGAAGAACTTCGGTTAACTCACGAGCGCTACGCCGCCGAACGCGACAGCGCGATACCTGCCGATCACACTGGACCACGACCTCACGGTGGCGTTGCTGGCACCAGAGTTGGTGTCAAATGTTTGCACGCTCACTATGCAAATTGGCTCGTCAACAAAACCGATGTCGTCGGCCAATGGGTCGACAGGCGACTTCAACAAGGCTGACAGCACTAACTAGTGTGCGTAAGCAATGGATCAAGTATTCGCAGCAATTGACATCGGCAGCAACTCAACGAATTTGCTGATCGTTGATCAATCAGGCAAAACACTTGAGCGCGTCGTGCGTTCAACACGACTCGGCGCAAATCTTGCAACAACTGGCGCTCTGAGTGCCGAGGCAATACAGCGAACTCTTGATTGCTTAAGCGAGTACGAAGTGCTGATTAAACGGCATAATGTTTCATATCGCCGAACCGTGGCAACGGCTGCGTGTCGTGCGGCAAACAACACAAATCAATTTTTCGCCGAAGTCAAAAAGATCTCGGGCACCGAACCCGAATTAATTTCGGGAGAGATCGAGGGTGCACTTTCGTTTGTCGGTGCAACAAGTGCGCTTGACGAAAAAATGTCGACACTCGTGATCGATATCGGTGGCGCCTCGACTGAACTTATGGTTGGCACCGAAACTTTAGATTTTGCAGTCAGCATTCCGTTTGGTGCGGTCAACATCACCGAGGCAGAACTTCATCGCGATCCGCCGCGACCAGAAGAACTAACAAATGCGATTTCTTTAGTTTCCGATGCAGTCGATGACGTTGCACATAATTATCCACTTATTGGTCATGTTGAACGTGTGGTTGGCGTGGCCGGCACGATCGTGACCGTCGCTGCAGTCGAAGTTGGTCAGAAAACTTTTGACCCGTCAGCGTTGCACAAACTTAAACTTTCGCGCGAAGCAGTTGAAGATGTTTTTCGCACACTGGCCACAGAGCCACTTAGCGATCGAATATTTAACCCTGGCTTGCCACGCGATCGTGCCGACATAATCGTCGGCGGCTGCTGTGTTCTTGTTGCTGTGATGCGGCGTTTGCAAATTTCTGAGTTAACTGTCAGTCAATACAATTTGCTCGACGGGCTAATCTCTGAACTGCGAAAGAAAACATCTTGAGTCATTCTTCAAACACTTCACCCAAGCGCTTTTTACATCCTGCTGGCGCGCCCGTCGCCCCGCC
>BJFV01000171.1 GCA_014190055.1 Actinomycetes bacterium | reverse complement strand
ACTTCGTCTTTCATCTTGGTTTCTTGCATGCACAACACATCTGGTTGATTTTCTTTCACCCACTGGGTCACGCGATCAAGTCGGGCCTTGAGTGAATTTACGTTCCAAGTCGCAATTAGCACGACAACACCGTACTCAAAAACTGATTAGCGCTTCTTACTCGGCAGATTTTTCTTAGCAGCCGACTTAGGGTGCTGCGCTCGTCGCTTGGCTTTTTTACTGATCGCTGCTCGCGGCGTCGCACTCTTTGCGGTACGCCCACTTGCCGACTTAGCAACATTCTTTTGTGCCAAAGTCTCCATGCCCGAAACTGCCAACTCGACACTTCGGCGCGATGGCGTGTAACCAACAACGACCAAATTCAGTGATGCCCCAAGTTTCACGTGCTCGCGAGCGCTTCGCGGTGTCGGATTCGCCATCAATCGCATCGGCAAATAACCCGAAACCTCGCCGATCTTCACATAGACACCGTGCGACGCATAACTATCGACCGAGCCTTTTGCTTTTGTACCAATCGGATTCTTTTCGACAAAATTTAAGAACGTCGTGAGATCATTAAGTTTCGGCGGCTGCGCAGATTTCGTCGCAGCACCAGATTTAGTATTCGTCGCTTGAGACTTAACCGCCGTCGCTATCGCGCGCGAACTAGGTGGTGGCGATTTTGGCACGGGCATCGGCCGCATCACAGCGCGAGTCGATTTTGCGCGTCGCAAAGTTGCTGCCGTTTCACGACCTGCTTGCTTGCGTACAGGTAGACGCTGAATGAAAACCCACCCGACATTCGGCACTGGCTTGCCACCGATCAATCGCCCTTCGTCAAACAACCATTTATATTGATCGTGAAACTCTTGGTAACTATCGTTCGATAAAACGCTTGCTTTTACTTTGTCGGCAATCGTCAAAACGAAACCATCGCCGCGGCCAACTGCACCAGCTGGGGGTGCCACGAGTTCATTGTTGTTTATCGCCTCGTCGAACTCGGCTCGCTCGCGGCGATCAACTCGATGACCGAAAGTTGCGTCGACGACCACTGTTACTTTCGTGCCCGGAAACTCTTTCATGAAAGCCAAAACAGCTTCGTTTAATTGTTTGAGGCTTGGCTCAGTTCGACCCTCTGTTGCAAGATTCGAGCCGTCAACAACGACATGCGAGAAGGGTTTAATCACCCTCTCATTCAACCACCGCTAACTAGTTACCAGTTAGCGAATGTTTGCGCCATTAAGTCGTCAAGTTCTTGATCGTGAATTGTCTTCGAACCAGTTGCCGGACTACCCGACTCAACTCGAGCCACATGGTGCAGTGTGTAGCCCTCTTGTTTCAAAGACCAAATTCGGTCGTCAACAAAATATCTTGGGCCCATGTTTTCTGGTTCTTCTTGTAACCAAACAAGTTCTTTGGCGTTCTTGTATTTCGCCAAGATTTGTCGAATTTGAGCAATCGGAAATGGATAAAGCTGTTCGAGCCGAACAATCGCATATTTGGCGCCGCGTTTGTCTCGCTCAGCAAATGCATCCCATGCAACTTTGCCGCTGCAGAAAATTATGCGTGAAATATCATCGGCATTCGCAATCGTCGGGTCGTCAAGAATTTCTTCGAAACTTCCACTTGTCAAACTATTTAGCGTCGACCGACTCTGCTTCATGCGCAAAGGTTGCTTCGGCGAGAAGATTACAAGTGGCTTGAGGTGATCTTGCTTGACTTGACGACGCAACAAGTGAAAGTACTGAGCCGAGGTCGTCGGGTTGCAAACTTGAATGTTGTCTTCAGCGCACAACTGCAAAAAGCGCTCAATGCGAGCCGACGAATGTTCGGGGCCTTGACCCTCATAGCCGTGCGGCAACAACAAGACAAGGCCATTACGTTGCTGCCATTTATCTTCGGCAGCGACCAAATATTGGTCGATGATGATCTGAGCGCCGTTGACGAAGTCGCCGAATTGCGCTTCCCACATCACGAGTGCTTTTTGATTCGCATGTGCGTATCCATATTCGAAACCAAGCGCCGCATATTCACTCAACAGCGAGTCGTAAACCCAGAATCGACCGGTCGCACCAGGTATTTGCGCCAATGGCACCCATCTTGATTCGTTTAGATAATCGATCAATGTCGAGTGACGATGGCTGAAAGTTCCGCGACGCGAGTCTTGACCCGCAAGGCGAACTGATGTGCCTTCAAGCACCAAACTGCCGATCGCCAAAGCTTCAGCGGTTGCCCAATCAACTTCGCCTTCGTTGGCAACCATCGCATCACGCGCTTCAAACTGACGCAACAATTTCGGGTGCACCATGAAACCGGTCGGATAGTTGCTCAATTGCGCCAAAACAGCATCTAGGTTTTGACGTGGCGCACCAGTTTCAAAATGTGGCACCACACCAATTGGGGCCGGCGGCTTGGCAGCAATTACTTTTTCGGTCGTCTTTGCGCGAGTCTGTTCAAGCGCGCCTTGCAATTTGGCTTGATAGTCGGTCAGCGATTTCTCGGCTTGCTCAACTGAGATGTCACCTCTCTTGACAAGTGTTTCGACATAAAGTTTTCGCACACTGCGACGCTCGGCAATCGCCTTGTACATCAATGGCTGCGTATAACTCGGATCATCACCCTCGTTGTGGCCGTATCGGCGATAGCAAATCATGTCAATCACGACATCTTTGTGAAACTTCTGTCGATACTCAAATGCCAATTGCGCAACTCGCACGCAAGCTTCTGGGTCATCACCGTTGACATG
>BJFV01000170.1 GCA_014190055.1 Actinomycetes bacterium | reverse complement strand
AACTATTGCGCCAGAATCATCGACGACGATTGCTGCCGAGTCGACAACAACAACTGCACCAGCGAGCACTATCGACGGCGAGTGGAAAGTTGTCGCTGAATCAATCGTCGGCTATCGCGTCAAAGAAACTATCGTCGGTCAAAAAACCGAAGGCGTCGGTCGCACTTCAGAGATTACGGGTTCACTGACAATTGTCGGTGAGCAAGTTACTGCTGCCGAATTTACGGTCGACATGACAACACTTGTGAGCGACAGCACTAGACGTGACCGACAGGTCAACACACGCATTCTCGACACGGTCAATTTTCCGACGTCGACTTTTGTCTTGAAAAAACCGATCGTTCTCACGCCAGAGGCGCTTGCCGGCAGCGACTTCAGCGTCGACACAACAGGCACGCTCACATTGCGGGGCGTCACAAAAGACATTGATCTCACGCTGAAAGCGCGATTAGTTGACGATGTAATTGAAGTGAACGGATCAATTGAGATTGTGTTTACAGATTGGTCGATACCAGACCCGAGTATTTCAGGGATTATCGTCGTCGATCGCGGCTTGCTCGAGTTTTTAATTCGGTTCGCGCGTTAGTCGCGGGGCGTAAGTTGCGACGGTTATGGCTGCGCGTTAAGCGCTAGTAACCGTCACGTAGATGCCGCCGTTAGTTTCGCTCGCGTCGTAGCGAGTTAGTGGGCGGGCAGCAGGGCCATTAATAACGGCACCAGTTTCGGGGCTAAATCGCGAGCCGTGAAGTTCGCACTCGAGCACAGCACCAACACGACCAACGGGAAACCCTTGGTGGGTGCAATTAACTCGCAATGCGGTAATGCCTGCGCTCGTTCGAGTTAAAACAACGCCGACGATGCCGCCGTTCGGGCCTGAAACGTCGACAACTTTTGTAGCCCCAAGTTCGAGCGCCGAACTCTCGAGTGCTCGCACTGTTACGACTTTTGCGGCCGCCTCGCCAGGTATTCGACGCCAAACGAGTTTGCCTTTGGCATTGCGGCAGACAAAAGTGACGCCATCGACTTTGCGCTCGCGACCTTTAACCTTGCAAGGCGTGCCAGCGAGGTTCGCTGGTGCCGCCGTTGCACGATCGCCGACGATGAGCCACGCAAACGAAGCAACAGTTGCCGAAAGAAATGATCGTCGAGAAGATTTTTTGCCGATCACCTAACGAATCTTATATCCCTTCGGCTTCGGCGACGAGTGAGAGCCAGGTTTCTTCAGCACTGTTGACTTTGGCTTGAGCCTTAGCGAGTTCTTCGCTGATTTTTGCAAGTTTCACGTGATCGTTGCCCGCGGTTGCCATCTGCGCGGTAAGTTTTTCGAGTTCGGCTGTGGCTTTGGCGAGTGCAGTTTCAGATTGCGTGATTAGCCGTCGCAAAGTGCTCGGACTTTTTGACGACTTTGGAGATTTTGGTTTTTGTGCGAGTTCGGCAGCCGCAACATTCGGTGTCGAAATCAATTTGCCGCGTTGCGCACCAGACATTTGTTCTGTTGGTGCTGCGTTTCGTTGTTTGAGCCAACCCGCCACGCCGCCGCGCACAACCGCCGCACCGCCGACACCGTCGAGTGCGAGCACATCGATCACTGTTCGATCAAGAAAGACTCGGTCGTGGCTGACGACGACAACGATGCCGGGCCATTCATCTAAATATTCTTCGAGTGCGCGCAGTGTGTCGAGGTCGAGATCGTTAGTTGGTTCGTCGAGCAACAAAACATTTGGTTGCTCAATTAGCGTCAGCAAAAGTTGCAGTCGTCGTCGCTCGCCACCCGACAAAGTTGAGATCGGCGCATATTGCGTGTCGCCATCAAACCAAAATTGGCGCATCAATTGATTATCTTCAATCGACGGTTGACCTTTGTCGCCAGCGACTGCTTCGCGCACACGTTGGTTGAGATTTAACTCACGACCAAGTTGGTCGTAATAACCGATCTTCACTGTGCTGCCAATATCAAGATGACCGTGAGTTGGTTTCAGTCGACCTGAAATTAAATCGAGCAATGTGCTTTTACCCGCACCATTGGGGCCAACAATGCCGAGGCGATCGCCAGGTTCAAGCAAATGATTAAACGGATTCAAAACGAGCGCGCCCGCATCGCTGCTCGCGCCAGTGCTCGCGCCGGGCTTTGCGGCGGGCCACGAGAAGCCAACACCGACGAGCTCAATTCCTTTTGAGCCGAGCCTCTGACTGCCAAGTGACAAACCAATTTCGCCAGATCGTGCTGCGGCTTCGGGTCGACGATTTACAAGTTCAGTCGCGGCGTCGATTCGTGCTTTTGGTTTTGTTGTTCGCGCAGGCGCGCCACGACGCAACCATGCAAGTTCGGTTCGTGCCAAGTTTTTGCGCTTTTGTTCGGCAGTCGCTGCTTGTTCTTCGCGCTCAATTCGTGCGGCAAGATATGCGGCATAACCCGAACCAGCATTGCGATTTGCGGGCATGTGCAGATATGCCTTGCCACGATCGATCTCGAGAACTTTTGTTGTCACGCGATCAAGCACGTGGCGATCGTGCGTAACCAAAATTAAACCGCCACGAAAATTTGCCAGCCATTCTTCGAGATAGGCGATGGCGTCGAGATCTAAATGGTTTGTTGGTTCGTCGAGAATCAGTGCATCCCATTCGCTGACGAGAAGTTTTGCGAGCGCGACACGTTTTTGTTGACCGCCAGAGAGTTCGTTTGTTTGCGCGTCGATCAAACCCGACATGCCAAGGCGGTCGAGCATCGCCTCGCCACGC
>BJFV01000169.1 GCA_014190055.1 Actinomycetes bacterium | reverse complement strand
TTCAGCGGTGGGAAGAGCTTCATGATGCCGCAGTCGAAGGCGATGCTCAGGTTTCAGAACACCTCGCGCAACTAGAGGCTGACTATGACGCCCGCACCCAAATCGAAATTCCGAGCGCCGACGATCTTGGCGCCGAATTCGAAAAATTTCTTCGCGAACAACCTGACGAAGAATAAACCTGGGCTTTAGCCCATTCGCCCGCTGATGTATTGCTCGGTGCGCGTGTCACTCGGATTCGCGAAAATTTTTCGGGTCGTGTCGTATTCAACGAGCACACCCGTTGGTCGCGTCGCATTTGCACCAATTTCAGTGTTGAAAAACGCAGTGCGATCGCTCACACGTGCAGCCTGTTGCATATTGTGCGTAACAATCACGATCGGATATTCAGACTTGATCTCTGCCATCAAGTCTTCAATGCGAGCAGTTGCGATCGGGTCAAGCGCTGAACACGGTTCGTCCATCAACAAAACATCTGGGTTCACTGCCAACGCTCGAGCAATGCACAATCTTTGCTGTTGACCACCAGACAACGAAAACGCCGACTGCTTCAATCGATCTTTTACTTCTTCCCAGAGTGCTGCACGCTTCAACGAACTTTCTACAAGTTCGTCGGTCTCGGCTTTGGTGGGCTTGCCGTTTACTCGTGGGCCAAAGGCGACATTGTCATAAATTGATTTCGGAAAAGGGTTCGGTTTTTGAAACACCATTCCGATTCGTCGTCGCACTTCGCCAGCGTTTGCTTCGGGCCCGTAAAGATCGATGCCCTTGTAAAAAACTTTTCCACCAACTTTTGCCGTGGGGATCAGATCGTTCATTCGATTGAAGCATCGAATGATCGTTGACTTTCCGCAGCCCGATGGGCCGATTAGTGCGGTTATTTCGCCTTTGTGAATCGTCAGGTTTACATCGCGAACGGCCAAAAAATCTCCATAGTGAACCTGCAAGTCGACCGACTGCATGATCATCTCGTTCTGTGGCTTGCCAGAGTTGCTCTGCGAATCTGACGACAAGTTCACGCGCACCACGCTATCGCTCTGTCGTGAACCACCTGTAGTTTTTGAAATTGTTGCATTGCTCATATCTTCTACCATGACTTTCTGCTCTTATCTCGAATAATTATTGCGATCATGTTCAACGCAATTAAAAGCACCAATAACACGATGATCGCTGCTGCCCCTACTGCCTGAAACTCTTCTTGGGCCTCTTGTGTGTATTTCAAAATCACCAAAGGCAACACCGTGTAGTCAGAATCAAACCCTGCTGGGTTCGAACTGACATAAGCAAGCGCACCAAGAAGAATCAGTGGCGCAGATTCACCGAGTGCGCGTGACACGCCCAAAATACTTCCAGTTGCAATACCAGGTATTGCCGAAGGCACAACTTGTTTAACAATTGTCTGCCAACGAGTTGCTCCGAGTGCATAAGCACCCTCACGCAAACTTGACGGAACAGCCTTCAATGCCTCGCGCGCTGAAACAATCATCACCGGCAAAACCATCATTGTCAGAACCGCCGAAGCCGTGCCCACCGTAAAGCCCCAACCCAACCAACCTCGCGCTACGAATGCCAGACCAAGAATGCCGAACACGATGCTTGGTACACCAGCGAGAGTTTGAATGTTGATCGTGATTAATTTGTTAAATCGACTTCCCTGGTCAGCAAACTCTTCAAGATAAATAGCGGTGCCCATTGCAATAAACAAAGAAACCAAGCCCGAAGTTACGACTACCCAGATTGAACCAAATATGGCGGCTTGAATTCCTGCGTCTTCCGGAAACGGCGATGGAAAATTCGTAATTAGCGAAAGATTAAGTCGTGAATAACCTTTCAGCAGCGTTGTGCCAACAAGAGTGACGAGCGTAATTATCGCCAACAATGTAAAAATCCATAGCCCACCAAGAAACAGCTTGTCTAAATTCTTGCGGGCACGACTCGTCGTATCGTGCAAATCTGCCGAAACTCGCTGAGCAGAAACTACTGAACTCATTCGTAAACCTCACGGAACTTAGAAACAATTCGACGGCTCAGCATGTTTAGAAAAAAAGTAATCACGAACAACAGCGAACCAACCGCAAAAATAGTTTGATATCCAGTCGAACCAGTTGGTTGGTCACCAAGACCGGCAAAACCGATGAACGAAGACATCGTCTGCATCGGCTGACCAATATCGAACGAAAAATTCGCAGTGCTACCCGCAGCCAATAGCACAATTGTCGTCTCGCCGATTGCTCGCGACATCGCGATCACACCAGCAGCGATGATGCCTGACAGTGCCGCCGGAAATATCACGCCGGTGCAGGTCTCTCGTTTTGTCGCACCAAGCGCATACGAGCCTTCGATCAACGCGCGAGGCACCGCCGCCATTGCATCTTCGGCGAGAGTTGTCATCATCGGCAAGATCATCAAGCCAACTGTGATGCCTGCAGACAACGCGCTGTAAAAACCAACATCACTGAAAACCCAAATCTTTGCCGCAATATTTGGGCCAATAAAATTAATTGCAAAGAAACCAAAAACTACGGTCGGCACGCCAGCAAGAATTTCAAGTATCGGCTTCAGGTTTCTTCGCACTCTGTCACTCGCGTACTGATTCAAGTAAAAAGCGATTGCAAGACCGCCGGGCACTGCGATAACTACGGCAACCAACATCACCGAAAATGTGCCGATTACGAGCGGCCAAACACCAAAATCTGGTGGCTCATAAAGCGGAAACCAAGCTGTGGTGCCCAAGAATTCGCTGATGCTTAC
>BJFV01000168.1 GCA_014190055.1 Actinomycetes bacterium | reverse complement strand
AGCACTGACTTTAAAACTGCAAGAAACTCTTGCTTGGAAGTATTGGAAGTCGACATCTATTTAGAGGTTGTACCGATCAGCCTTGTATCGCGAAAGATTTTTTGGGTTAGAGAACCATTCAATTGTTTTTTTGAGTCCAGTTTCGAAACCGGCAAGACCTTTTAACTCTGGTTGCCAGCCGAGCAGTGTTTTTGCTTTTTCAATCGATGCATGCAGGCGCTCAACTTCAGAGTTCTCTGGCCGAACACGTTGTTCGTCGTCGACAAGCTCAAGTTTGGTGTTCATCAATTTGGCGATTGTTTCGGCGGTTTCTTTAATCGAAATCTCGAATCCGCTGCCAAGGTTGATGGTTTGACCAACTATTGCATCGCTCTGTGCAGCCGCAAGAAAACCATTCGCAGTGTCTTGAACAAAAGAAAAGTCACGCGTCGGCGAAAGCGAACCTAGTTTGACTTTCGATTTGTTGGCTAGTTGGCTGATGATTGTTGGGATCACGGCGCGTGCCGATTGTCGTGGACCATACGTATTAAATGGGCGCAATATGCCCACTGGCACGTCAAAGGATGCGTGAAAACTTAACGCAAGTTGATCTGCGCCAACTTTTGTTGCCGCGTACGGCGACTGCGGATGCAACGGGTGAGCTTCATCAATCGGAATGTATTGCGCAGTTCCGTAAACCTCGCTGGTCGAAGTTTGAACGACCCGTTTGACACCATGTCGCCGTGCCGCTTGCAAAATGTTTAAGGTGCCTTTGATGTTCGTGTCTATATACGTATCTGGTGAGTGATACGAATAAGGAATTGCGATCAGGGCAGCCAAGTTGAGAATTACTTCTTGCTTTTCGACTGCTTTGTCGACACCGTGTGGGTCGCGAATATCGCCGGCGAAAATGTCAATGCTGTCGCGAATCGCTTTGTCAGATTCATCAAGCCATCCCCACGAGTTGAAAGAGTTATACAAAACGAATGCTCGAACGTCATGGCCACTCTTGACAAGTGTTTCGACAACGTGCGAGCCGATGAAACCATCCGCACCAGTGACAAGAATTTTCACTGGCTAATTTCCTAATGAACGTGTGAGGGTAGAAAAAATAAACGCAACAACGACTGACACGACGACGGCAGCAAAAATGCCGATAGCAAGGGTGCCCAAACCTAAAAACCCTGCAGACCGCAACGTCTGATCTTTGGTCGAAGATCGATAGAAGTTGGTGTGTTTGTTGTCAACCCGAACCATTAAAGGTTTGTTTTGACCCTTCGTGCGACCGCGATTAGCGAACCAAAATGCAATCATGCTCAGCACGATGATTGCGCTCGACCTGACCGTAACATCAAAGACGGTGAGTGACATGAATATCGACACAACCACAACTCCTTCTAGCGTATCGCCGACGGTCGCGGGCGAGCAGGAAACCGTTATTGCACCGCGTCAACGCAACATGTGGTGGGCGCTTCCACTTTTGACAATTGTTTGGCTTGTGACTGGAGCACTAATCGCCTCGTCATTAGTAAAAATAAATTACTGGGAAGTCGCCCCAGGCTCAGCAGAAGAAGTTGCATCACGATTTTCGTTCGATAAAAACGCATTGAGTCAAGTCACGCGATACGAGACTTCGGCACCGATCTTGTTTGTTACCGCATACGGATCAAAGTTGAGTGCTCTCGACGCACTCGTGGGCGTGCTTGACCCCGATGTTGATGTTTTGAACCGTGAAGAAAAATTTGGCACCATAACTCCGAGTGAGCAAAGACGTCTCGGTTTTCAAGCGATGGCTTCGGCGAAACAGATTGCCGAATATGTAGCGCTCAATCGACTTGGTTATAACGTTTCAATTGCGTATGGCAAATTGATTATCGAGAGACTCGTCTGCGAAGATGCACCACGACCACTGAGTGCTTGTCTGCAACTTAATCCAGGTGACACGATTACTGCATTTGATGGCATTGAAATACCGACACTCTCAGATTTGATGCCGATCATTGCTGATTATTCGCCGGGTGATGTAGTTGAAGTGACGATTACGCCGCACAAAACAACCGACAGTGTCACGAAAAAAATTGAGCTAATGGTTAGCCCTGACGATCCAGACCGAACAATCATTGGTGTGTGGCCAGCAGATACGCGCACGGTCGATCTGCCGTTTGAAGTAGATATCGACACAGATTCAATTGGCGGTCCGTCAGCCGGACTGTCGTTCACTCTTGCTCTTCTTGATGAGTTGACTGCTGGCGAACTTACAGGTGGGGTAAAAGTTGCAGCGACGGGCACGATTGATGGCGACGAAAGTATCGGGGCGATTGGTGCATTGCGCCAAAAAACTGTTGCGGTGAAAGCATCGGGCGCAACAGTGTTTCTCGTGCCGAGTGCTCAAACACCAGAAGAGTTAAGTGCAGCACGTCGAGTTGCTGGTTCGAAGTTGCGCATCGTCCCAGTTGCAAATCTCACCGAAGCTCTCAAAGTTTTAGAAGAGTTGGGTGGCACCGTCATAAGTAATGACGCAATCGAACTATAAATAGGGTTTAATCTTGCCTAATGGCGATTAGCTTCTCTAAACCTGACCCCTCATCGCCCGCTGCAGTCGGATCTGCTCAATTTAATGTCACCCGACGGGGCTACGACCAAGGCGAAGTGCGTGACTTTTTGCGGATGGTTTCGGCTGAATTGGCGCGATTGCAAGAGAGAGAAAAGTTTTTGGAAAGCGAGATGCGCGCGATGCAGACTCGCGGGCTTTCAGACCCAGGTGTGCTTGATGAAGCGAC
>BJFV01000167.1 GCA_014190055.1 Actinomycetes bacterium | reverse complement strand
CACTTGACAGCAAAGATGATCGCCGAGCGCGCGCAAAAAATTGGCGCTGAAACCGGCGTGAAAGTTGAAGTGTTCAACAAAGATCAACTCTTGGCAATGGGCTGCGGCGGAATGATCGGCGTGAACCGTGGCAGCGTGAACCCTCCGCGCATGGTGAAAATTTCATATCGTCCGAGCGGTGCGCGTTCGGCGGCAAAGAAATCCGCAACTAAAAATGCAACCAAGTCGAAGTTGCCACACTTAATTTTGGTTGGCAAAGGCGTGATGTACGACTCAGGCGGCATCAGTTTGAAGCCGTCAGACCCAAGTCACGCGATGATGAAAGCCGACATGACAGGCGCAGCCGCAGTGTTGGCAACAATGAGCACACTCAAAGCGTTGGGCTGCAAAAATCAAGTGACTGCATACATGATGTGCACCGACAACTTGCCATCAGGAAGCGCGATGGCGATGGGCGATGTGTTGACGATTCGCAACGGCAAGACAGTTGAGATTCACAACACAGATGCTGAAGGTCGATTGGTGTTGGCTGACGGTTTGTCGTTGGCTGCCGAACAGAAGCCAGATGCGATTGTCGATATTGCAACTCTCACTGGTGCGTGCGCGCGAGCGCTCGGACCACACATGTCGGGTGTGATGGGTAACAATCAACGATTCGTGGATCAAGTTTTGTCGGCAGCAAGTGCAACCGACGAACAGGCCTGGCAATTGCCACTCGAGCGAAAATATCGCTCGTTGCTCGACTCGTATGTTGCTGACATGAAAAATGTTGGCGGACCAGATGCGGGTGCAATCACTGCAGCGTTGTTCTTAGATGAGTTCACGTCGGGTTTGCCGTGGGCACACATCGACATCGCCGGACCAATGTGGGCTGATGGTGATGCAGGTTGGTTGCAGCGCGGTGCGACTGCATACGGCACGCGGTTGCTTGTCAACCTCGCCGAAAATTTCAAACGCCGCTAAAGCGACACGAGTGCGCTAAGGCGCGGTGGTTGTTGACGGCGACGTGTCGGTCGGCGCCGGTGGCACTGTTGTTGCCGGCACGGTCGTAGTTGTCGTCGGCGTTGTGGCAATGATGTGACGATCGAACAATTCACGCGCAAGACGCTGATGCAGTTTGGCGCGAGCCTGATAGCCCGCGGGTGTCAGATGCACTTTGTCCCATGCCATCCACTTTGAGCGCTTGGCGATTGTCGAATACCAATCTTCGAGAACCAGATTCGGATACTCAGGCGCAAGCCGCGCAAGCACTTGATTAAACACGATGCTGCGCTTGGCGATGGCAGGCGTGTCGCGACGATTGACAGTTAGCCAAGTGACCGGCACATCGCCGATAGTCGTCATGAGATCGCGAATGATTAGCTCGTAGACAGCCTCTTTGGTTTCGATTGCGACATCGTTGCTACCAAGCGCGACGATCACAGCATCAGCTTTGAGTCCGCTATCGCTAAGTTTTTTGAAAGTCTTGACACCCGAATATTTAGTGGATGCATTGGGCGTCGGAAATGCAACTCGGCGAGAGTACTGACCGTCGATGACGATGTTGGCCCATTGTTCGTCGGCGGCAATTAGTTTTTGCGACTTGGCAAAATATTCGGTGCCCCAAGTGATGCTGTCACCGAGAATCAAAAGCGAAGGGCCAGTGTTTGGTGTGAAAGGTGTCGAGATGCCCGCGGCGACGGTGAGACAAACGGCGACTGTGAGAAGTGCAAAGCGACGAACGCGAGTGAGTTTATTCAACATGTAAAAACTTTGATGGCGAAACTAATTGCCCCAGACGCGAAACACGACCGAGTCTTTTTCGAGTTGAAGCACTTCGTGCTGTTGCAAAATGCACGCTTGACCTTGATGCAACGCACCCGAATGACCTTGCACGCATAAATACAGTTCTACCTCGTGATTTGCCTGAATAGTCATGTCGCTATTCACAGTGATCTTTTGCACGCTAAACGGCGCGTTTTGAATCTCGTAATCAACTGTGTTTGTTGACGAATGGCGTTGTGTGACTTGTGCTGGCAAATGTGACTCGATCTTTGCAGTTGCGAAAAATTCTTGGAGGTCGACGTGTTTGGTTGTGAATGCAGCGCGCATGACGTTGTCGCTGCTCGACATAACTTCGACGGCAAGACCACTTAAATATGAATGAACGTTGCCAGGTTGTAAGAACATCGCCTCACCGGCCTTGAGCGTGATGTGATTCATTAAGAGCGCGACATAGACGCCGCCTGTATTTGCATATAGTTCGCCGATGATTCGAAGGTGGTTTGGCAAATTCGTTGGTGTTTTATGGTTCTTTTCTTCGAGTGCCCAACGGACTGTGTTTGTCAAACCCGTCAACTTTAAATGTCGCGCGAGTTCTAACCATCCATTTTGTTCAGCAAGTGCGAGCGACAGTTCGATTGGCGCAAAACCACAGAGCATCTCGAAGTCGCTCAGTGCGCAGAGCAACTCGGGTTTCGAATTTGTGTCGCGATAGACGCGATTGAACGCGGCGCGATCGATGCCGAGATTGTTTTCGCGAGCAAAGCCGGCCTGAGCCTGAGCAACTGTTGGATGAGTTTGAATCGAAAGTGGTTTGGCAACCGCGATGAGTTTGACCAAAAACGAAAGTTCGCCGACTATTTCTGAGAGATGACTAGTGCCGTTGCCCGTTTGCACTGTTGCTTGACCATCGGGGTGTGTGCCGAACCAAAGTTCTGCCCACGGTTTGGCATCTCGCGGTTGACCGATGAAATCTGGCAGAGCGATGATGTCGCCCCA
>BJFV01000166.1 GCA_014190055.1 Actinomycetes bacterium | reverse complement strand
TGGTGGGTTCGATTCCCACAGAGGGCTCCGTAATACAAGGCGACGTAGCTCAGTTGGTTAGAGCATCCGGCTCATAATCGGAAGGTCATCGGTTCGATTCCGATCGTCGCTACCATGCGAATCCATCTTGCAAAGTAGAATTAAAAATTAGATGTCTGACGCTTCAGAAGAGAAAGTTTCAATGATCGAAACTGTAAAAATCGTCTGGAGACTGTTCACCAACTCAGACCGCGTTGCCTTCATCAGAATCGTCTTCATGGTGATCATCGGAATGTTTCTTGAGACGGTCAGCCTTGGCATAGTCGTACCAATTATTGGCATCTTGACACAAGACAACTATCAAGAGAAATATCCATGGATAGTTGACTTGTTTGGCTCGCTCAGTCGTGAAGAACTGATTTCTGCCGTGATGGTGGCGATGGTCTTTATTTACATCGTTCGAAGCTTGTTTTTGTTTTGGAGCCTTTGGATTCAAAAAGGATTTTCTGCCTCTGTTTCAGGTCGTCTCTCGCAGAGTCTTTTCTCTATTTATCTTCGACAACCGTATATGTTTCACTTGCAGCGCAATTCGTCAACGCTCATGCGCAATGCAAAAAATGCAACTTCGGTTGTGACTTGCGGAGTTGATCCGTTTTTGGTGTTATTGACTGACGGTTTAGTCGCGATCGCGATGTTCAGTTTGTTGATTTATGTTGAACCAATCGGCACTCTGGCAGTTTTAATTGTTTTTGGTGTTTCAACTCTTTTGTTTCAGCGCTTGACCCGTCGTCGAATCGATAACTGGGGTTATCGAGTTGACTACCACGAAACAAAAATACTTCAGCACTTACAGGAAGGTTTTGGCGGCGCAAAAGATGTCAAGATCTTGGGACGCGAAAACGAGTTTCTCTCCCAGCACGAAAAACATCTGGGCGAAAGCATCCGGATCAACCGAATTTACAATGTGATTTTGACCCTCCCGAGATCATTTATGGAGATCATCACAATCGTCGGGCTTTGTCTGCTCGTTGTCAGCATGGTTGTGCGTGACCGTCCACTTGCGGACATTGTGCCGATTCTCGGACTCTTTGCCGCCGCCGCATTTCGCGTTATGCCGTCGATTAACCGATTATTAATGGCAACGCAGACGTTGATTTTTAATCGATCAATTATTGCCTCTGTTTATCGAGACTTTTTACTTGATACTCCAGAAGTAAATAGTGCACAACGAGTAGAACCGTTCGCCAAACAGCTTGAGTTGAAAGATGTGAGCTTTAAATACCCGACAGCGGCAACTCCATCACTGCAGAATGTTTCTCTTGTTGTGAGGCGTGGTGAGGCTGTTGGCTTTGTGGGGCCAAGCGGCGCCGGCAAGAGCACGCTTGTTGATGTGATTCTCGGTTTGTTCGCACCGACATCGGGTGTTGTAAGTGTTGACGGAAGTGATGTTCATCAGAATCTTAGAAATTGGCAAAATCAAATTGGTTACGTGCCGCAAGCGATTTATTTAACTGATGACACTTTGCGGCGCAACGTTGCTTTTGGCTTAAACGACGAAAACATCGACGACGATCTGGTTCGCGAGGCAATTCGTTTGGCGCAACTTCAAGAATTTGTTGCGACTTTGCCTGACGGTCTTGAAACCGTCGTGGGTGAGCGCGGTGTCCGATTGTCAGGTGGTCAAAGACAACGCATTGGTATTGCGCGAGCGCTCTACCACAAGCCGAGTGTTTTGGTGCTCGATGAAGCCACAAGTTCGCTTGACACCCCGACCGAGCACGGAGTGATGCAGGCAGTTCAGGCTTTGCAAGGTTCAAAGACCGTTATTATCGTCGCCCATCGATTGAGCACAGTTGAATATTGCGACCGCCTTTACCGAATTGAAGATTCACGAATCACCGAAGAAGGCACTTTCGCCGAGGTCGTTCAACGCTCAACAAAAAAAGAATGACATCTCAAGCATCCGACTACAGGGCTGACGTCGTTGTTGTTGGTGGCGGAATTGTTGGCTTAGCGACGGCGTACGCCGTGCTCAAGCAGAATCCAAAAACAAAATTAGTGGTGCTTGAAAAAGAGTCACAAGTGGGCGCACACCAAACACGCCACAACAGCGGTGTTATTCACTCAGGTTTGTATTACAAACCAGGTTCATTGAAGGCAAAGAATTGTTTAGATGGATATGCCAAGCTTTTACAGTTCTGCAACGAAAACAATATCGCCCACGAAATTTGCGGAAAAGTTGTCGTCGCAACATCGCAAGCCGAACTAACTCAACTTGAAATGTTGTATCAGCGTGGGCTTGCTAATGGATTAACAGGTATTCGAAAACTAAGTTCCAACGAGATCGTAGAGATAGAGCCGTTTTGTTCTGGGGTGGCTGGTTTGTTTGTTCCGCAAACTGGCATTGTCGACTACGGCCAGATGGTTGACGTACTGAAGCAAAAGGTTTTGAGCTTGGGTGCAGAAGTATTGATGAATCATCAGGTTGTTCAAATTGATGAGCAGTCGGATGGCGTAGTTGCACAAACTCAGAGTCGTGTGGTCTTTGCAAAGAAACTAGTTTCTTGCGCAGGTCTGCAGTCAGATCGTGTGGCCAACCAAACAGAGTCAGCGCACGATCTTCGAATTCTGCCGTTTCGCGGCGAGTATTTTGAGCTCGAACCAAGTGCAAAACATCTCGTACGAAATTTGATTTATCCGGTTCCTGATCCAAACTTTCCGTTTCTGGGTGTGCACTTCACTCGGCGAATTGACGGCACAATCGAATGTGGGCCAAACGCGGTTTTGGCATTTGCGAGAGAGGGCTATC
>BJFV01000165.1 GCA_014190055.1 Actinomycetes bacterium | reverse complement strand
GCGACATCGACATCGTTTAGATCGCGCTCGATTGACTCGACCATCTTGTTGTCTGCATTGTCGGCTGTCGTTTCTGGCATGACACGAGTGTAGGGTTCATGGCTATGTCAAACGAACAATCATCAAAGTTTCCAGCCCTTGACGGTTCAGCGCCGGTCGTTAAAAAGTTCGGCAGCATGCCACCGATGGGCATCGATTCAACCAAGCGTTATAGCGCGACTCTCGAAACCACTTTGGGCACGATGGTCATTGCCCTTGACGCAGCAGCCGCGCCGCTCACCGTAAATAATTTTGTTTATCTCGCGGCACACCATTATTACGACGGCGTTATTTTTCACCGCATCATCAAAGGCTTCATGTGTCAAGGTGGCGACCCAGAAGGCAGTGGTCGCGGTGGCCCTGGCTACAAGTTTGGTGACGAGTTGCCAAAACCCGGTAAATACCAAATCGGCAGCGTGGCGATGGCAAATGCCGGACCAAACACAAACGGTTCACAATTTTTTATCGTCAGTGGCCCGAGTGGTGTTGGTCTACCACCGCTCTATTCGCTATTCGGCCAGGTTGTCAAAGGTCTCGACGTCGTCGAAGCGATGCAAAATGTTGCCACGCGCCCGGGCGATCGACCTGTTGAAGATGTAGTCATTAAGTCTGTGACGATCACAGTCGCTGACTAGATAAAACTCGCAAAGTGAAATAGTGCCGTCGCCGCGACTCGACTCACTTTCGATTAAAGACGCCCGCGCACTTGCACTAGCCGCACAAGGTTTCGATTCGCCACGCACGAAAACTAAATCAACAACTGCCGACGCGGTTGCGCTCATCAAAAAACTTGGTGTTATTCAAATTGACTCGGTCAATGTGCTCGTGCGCAGCCAAGAATTGCCGCTGTTTTCGAGGCTCGGCGACCACGATCGCAATGCGATCCCTAAAGCAACTTCGCAGGGCAAAATTTTTGAATATTGGGGTCACGAAGCGGCACATTTGCCTGTTGAACTGCACCCCATGTTTCGTTTCAAGATGCACGCCGCGCGTTCGGGCAAGTTGAAACACTGGGGCTTGACAAGTTTTTACGCCGAGAATAAAGCGTTCGTCAAGCGAATATTGAAACATGTTGAAGTTAATGGATCAACCTCTGCGCGAGAACTATCCACCCGCACCACTAAAAAATCGTCCTGGTGGGACTGGGACGAAGCGAAAACTGCACTCGAATATTTGTTTTTGACCGGTGAGTTGATGTCGTGTGGTCGCGGCAGTGACTTTGCGCGGGTCTACGACATTCCAGAGCGAGTGTTGCCAAGAAAGATTTTACAAATGCCAACGCCTAGTGAAACCGAGGCACGCAAAGAATTGCTGGTGCGTGCAATGCGTGCTCAAGGTGTGGCGACAATGCGTGATTTGGCTGATTATTACCGTCAAAAGCCGGCAGTCGTTAAGCCTTTGGTTAGCCAATTGGTTGAGCAGGGCGTGTTGCGCGAAGTCTCTGTCGATGGTTGGCAAGACAAGGCGTATGTTCATCGAAATGCGCAGTTGCCGAAACGATTATTTGCCACAGCATTGTTGTCGCCGTTTGACTCACTTGTTTGGTGCCGCCCGCGCAATGAGCGGTTGTTCAACTTTCACTATCGCATCGAGATCTACACGCCAAAAGAGAAGCGAAAGTTTGGCTATTACGTCTTGCCATTCATGATGAATGGCGAAATGGTTGGTCGTGTTGACTTAAAAGCCGACCGTGCCAACTCGAAGTTATTGGTGCAGAGTGTTCATACCGAACGGGGTGTAAAGCGCGAAACAATCAATCGAGCACTCAACGCCGAGTTGCAACTCATGGCATCTTGGCTTGGTTTGCGTCGGTAGAGTTTTGTAGATGTCGCCGTTAATCGCACTCGCTGGTCGATATGGTGCGCCGAGTCGGGTTTCGCGCGATGCAGTTGCGTTTGCGGGGCGTCGATACCTTGATGCAATTCTGCGGGCGGGTGGCGAACCAGTCGTAATTTCTCCGCAACCGCTGACAACTCAAGATGCCGAAGCGATGATGCGTCGGTTCAACGGTCTCGTGTTGATGGGTGGTGCTGATGTCAACCCTGCGCTCTACGGGCAAGCGGCCGGGCCACATATATATGGTGTGCAGCCCGAGCAAGACACATTCGAAACTTCGTTGCTCAACGCGGCGCTAAAACTCGACTTGCCAGTGTTGGCGGTTTGTCGCGGCATGCAACTTGCCAATGTTGTGCTCGGCGGTTCGCTGGTTCAGCATCTTGGAGAACTTGCGAATGCGAGCGATCTTCTCGCGCACGCACCAAAGCAGTTTCCGGTTGGCGAAGAGTTTGCGCTGCACCAAGTGAATATTGAGGCTGGGTCGAAGATGGCGCAGGCACTCGGCGCGACGCAAATTAATGGCGCGTCGTTTCATCACCAAGGCATCGCTGAGTTGGCAACTGATTTAATCGCCGTTGGCTATGCACCCGATGGCATTCTCGAGGCAGTTGAACATCGCACGAAGTGGTTGCTCGGCATGCAATGGCACCCAGAAGACACGGCTGCGACAGATTCGTTACAACAGAATTTGTATAACGCGTTCGTGCAACGCGCGCGCGAGTTGCTAGCCGCCGAAGCGACGATATAAACGCTCGGCTGGGCCGCGACCAAAAAGCGGGCTCCACCAATTTGCCCAAATGACTGCGGCGATAAAGACGACGATGCTCATTGTCATCGCGGTGTCAAGACCAGTCGGCTGCACGAGGCCTGCTTGAGTGACAACGAAGTTGTAGGCGAAAATGTGTGCCAAATAAATTGTCAGC
>BJFV01000164.1 GCA_014190055.1 Actinomycetes bacterium | reverse complement strand
CTGGAGTGCAGGCTGGTTTATTGCACGATGCGTTTCTTGGTTATCCGGGTGATTGGATTCCGCGTAGTCGCGGTGCTGACGATGCACAACTTGAACAAGCGTGGGCGGCACTCGATGCGCGCGGGTTTGTTTCTGATGGACGCATCAACGCGGCCGGTCTTGCGTTTCGTGAACAGATTGAAGACAAGACAAATGAGCTGTGCGAATTGGCGTGGCGCCACTTCGGCGAAGAGTTGACGCTTAAATTTGTCGAACTAATTGAGCCTGTCGGTCACAAGTTCTTGGCGCGAATCGATGCCACAGCAGGTGAAAACTGGATGCCCGCTGCGCGCGACTCGCGCCGCAAATAGTTTTTAGAGTTGCATGCTCTTGATTTCGAGGAACTCGTCGAAACCATATTCGCTGTATTCGCGACCAACACCAGATTGCTTGTAGCCACCGAGTGGGGCGTTGACGTTGAACGCGCCACCGTTGACTGCGATTTGACCAGTGCGAATTCGGCGAGCAATTGCAATGCCTTTTTCTTTGGTTGACGCCCAAACGCCGCCCGACAAACCGTAAACAGTGTCGTTGGCGATATTGACCGCATCGTCTTCGTTTTCGTAGGCGATGATGCTCAACACTGGACCAAAGATTTCTTCTTGGGCGATCGTCATCGAATTTTTCACGTTCGAAAACACGGTCGGCTTTACGTAGTAGCCCTTGCCGCAACCTTCAGGCACACCAACACCACCGACGAGCACTTTCGCGCCTTCGTCGATGCCTTTTTGAATGTAACCATTGACGCGATCGCGTTGTGCTGCTGAAGCTAGTGGTCCGAGCGCAGTTGTCTGCTCGAACGGATCGCCAACTTTCATTGCACTTGCTGCTTCGGCTGCCAGTGTCTCGGCTTCGGCGAGACGTGACTTTGGCACGAGCATTCGTGTCATTGCGAGGCAGGTTTGTCCGCTATTCAAGAACGCGTCGCCGACGCCACGCTTGACGGCTTTGGCGAAAGTTTCTGCGTCAAGGTCTTCGCAAATGATGTTTGCTGACTTGCCGCCAAGTTCGAGGTGAACTTTTTTGACAGTGTCGGCAGCAACTTGAGTAACGCGACGACCGGCGCGAGTTGAACCGGTGAACGAAATCATGTCGATTTCTTTGTGCGCGGCCATTGCTTCGCCAACAACCGGCCCGGTGCCAGTTACGAGATTAAACACGCCCGCAGGCAAACCGATTTCGTCGATGATCTCAGCGAGGATGAACGCATCGATCGGTGCGATCTCGCTTGGCTTGAGAACGATCGTGCAACCTGCTGCCATTGCGAATGCAACTTTGGCGACGATTTGGTGCAACGGGTAGTTCCACGGGGTGATGCAACCGACGACGCCGATTGGTTCGCGCACGACAAGTGAGTTGCCGAGTTCGTGTTGGTATTCGAATTTTTCGGCGACGATCGCAGCTTGCTTGAACGAGTTGATTGGCAAACCAACTTGAATCATCTGGCTGAGAAACTTCGTCATGCCGGTCTCGCGTGAAATTGCAGTTGCGAGTTCGTCCATGCGGGCGGCGATGCCGTCGCCGATGCGATTCATATATTTAGCGCGCTCTTGCACGTCGAGTGCGGCCCAACCGATAAATGCGGCGCGTGCGGCTTGTGCTGCGGCATCGACATCTTTGGCGTTGCACGACGGAATTGACGCCATGACTTCTTCGTTAGTTGAGTCAAAAACTTCGATTGCTTTGTCGGTGCCCTGAGGCGCGACCCATTTGCCGTTGATGTAAATCTTGTCGTACTTTTGCATGATTTTTGCCTTTGCTATTTGGTGGTCCGCGCGTTTTGCTGAACATCAGACAGGCTAGTGCGACTAGTTTTGAGGTATGCAAGCCAAGCAATTGACGCCCGCAATCGGTGCAGTTGTGTCGGATATTGACCTCTGCAAACCGTTGTCGGCCGCGCAGTGTTCTGAATTGCTGGCGCTACTCGTCGAACATCATGTGTTGTTTTTCGAAAATCAACCGGTGACCCCGAGACAACATCGCGACCTTGCGGCGAACTTCGGGGCGTTGCACGTGCACCCGGTTTATCCGCATGACCCAGAAGTTGAAGAGATCATCGTGCTTGACACGAACATGAAGAACCCGCCCGACAGCGACACGTGGCATACCGATGTGCCGTTTATTGAAGAGCCGCCGATGGGGGCGCTGTTGTCGGCGCGTGTGTTGCCGCCGACGGGTGGCGACACGATGTGGACGAGTTGCATCGCGGCGTACGACGCGCTTGATGACGAATATAAATCGCTGATCGAAAATTTGACTGCCGAACATGACATCGCTGCGGCGTTTACCGACGATCGCTACGGCGCTACGCCCGAGGCGCGAGCGCAACTCGCGGCGGCGCGCGAGAAGAATCCGCCGATGGTTCACCCGGTTGTGCGCACGCACCCAGTTAGTGGCAAGCGCGGCATTTATGTGAACCATTCGTTTACGACGCGGATAATTGAACTCGAACCCAAAAAAGGCGCCGAGGTTTTAAATTTTTTGACTTCGCATGTTGCGCGACCCGAGTTCACTGTGCGCTGGAAGTGGAAGCCGTACGACCTGGCGTTTTGGGATAATCGACTGACGCAGCATTATGCGTTCGCAGATTATTTGCCGCATCGTCGCGTGATGCACCGCGCCACGATTCTCGGCGACAAACCCTTTCGCTAACTCACCCCGCGCTTATTTCGCCGACGGCGCGGCTGACGACTAATTAGTCGGAGTTTTTCTCGGCCCACTTTTTGTAGAACTTGCGGAATGTTTTTAGTTCGCGCATGAATGCGTCGCGATGTTTGCCGAAGTCGGGGTCGAGCGTGAGTAGCGAGAGCAATTCG
>BJFV01000163.1 GCA_014190055.1 Actinomycetes bacterium | reverse complement strand
CCATAACCCTTGCCGCGTCCGTATCGCTTGGCGCGTTCGTGCCACTTGCTCGTCGGCAAACCTGCATAAAACACTTCTTCAACTTGCGCGTGCTTGGCGAGATATTCGCCAACTTGCTGCGCATTTGCCCAATGACGATCCATTCGCAGAGACAATGTTTCTAGACCCTGCAAGAAGTTGAACGCATTGTCAGGTGTTGTCGCCATACCCAAGTCACGCAACATTTGCACGCGTGCTTTGATGATGTACGAACCAGCACCCAAGGCTGGCCAATATGCCAAGCCGTGATAACTCGGGTCAGGTTGTGTGAAGTTTGGAAACTTGTCCCCCTTGCCAAAATCAAACGTGCCGCCGTCGATAATTGCGCCACCAATGCTTGTGCCGTGACCACCAATAAATTTCGTCAACGAGTGCACAACAATGTCTGCACCCCATTCAATTGGTCGAATCAAATATGGTGTCGGCACTGTGTTGTCGACAATCAACGGCAAACCGTTTTCATGGGCAACTTTTGCGATGCCTTCAATGTCAAGCACGTTGTTGCGTGGGTTCGCCAAAACTTCACCGTAAAACGCTTTCGTGTTTGGCTTGATCGCCGCACGCCACTGATCAAGATTGTCTGGGTCTTCAACAAAACTTACGTCAATGCCCATTTTTGGCAGTGTGTAGTGAAACAAGTTGTAGGTGCCGCCGTACAAACTTGGTGACGCAACAATGTGCGCGCCAGCCTCGGCGAGTGTCAAAATCGCCAACAACTCTGCTGATTGACCCGAACTAACTGCAAGTGCACCAGGCAGACCAACTGCAGTTGTGATGCCACCTTCGAGTGACGACAGTCGTGCCTCAAGAACACCCTGAGTCGGGTTCATGATGCGGGTGTAGATGTTTCCTATCTCAGCAAGTGCAAACAAATTTTGCGCATGCTGCGCATCGCGAAACACATAACTTGTCGTGCGATAGACCGGCACCGCGCGTGCGCCAGTTGCTGAGTCTGGTTCTTGACCAGCATGAATTTGACGAGTTTCAAAGCCCCAATTTGCGTTTGTCATAGGCTCGGCAAACTATCAGGCTAATCCCGACTAAACAACTCGGGTTTCAATAATTCTCGATTTTTGCTGAAATCTCAGACTCAGCCGCCTGAAATTTCGGAAACCTTTTTCTTTCCCTTTGAAATCCACGGCATCATCGAGCGCAAGTGAGCCCCAACTTTTTCAATTGGATGATTCTTGCCCGCATTGCGAAGTTCAGAGAAACGCTTGCGTCCCGAGTCGCTTTCGGCAATCCACTCTTCAGCAAACTTGCCTGTCTGAATTTCTTCAAGAATCACTTTCATACGCTTCTTGGTGTCAGCGTCGATAATTCGTGGTCCACGAGTTACATCGCCATACTCAGCAGTGTCTGAAATCGAATATCGCATGCCAGCGATGCCCTCTTCGTACATCAAGTCAACGATCAATTTCACTTCGTGCAGACACTCGAAATATGCCATCTCGGGTGCATAACCAGCTTCAACAAGTGTTTCGAAACCTGCCATCACGAGTGAGGTCACGCCGCCACACAACACAACTTGTTCTCCGAACAAGTCAGTTTCTGTTTCTTCCGGAAATGAAGTTTCGATTACTCCGGCACGAGCGCCACCGATTGCTTCGGCATACGAAAGCGCCAACGCCTTTGCCTTACCTGTTGCATCTTGATGCACAGCGATCAATGCCGGCACTCCGCCGCCTTCGGTAAATGTGCGTCGCACCAAGTGACCTGGGCCCTTTGGCGCAATCATGATTACGTCTACACCCTTTGGAGGCGAGATTCGCTCGAAACGAATATTGAAACCGTGCGCAAACGCCAACGCTTTGCCGTCAGCAAGGTTCGCCTTAATGTGCTCGTCGTAAATCTTTTTCTGTTCGGTATCTGGCGCAAGAATCATGATCACATCTGCCCACTTGGTGGCTTCGGCAATCGACAAAACTTTTAATCCTGCAGCGGTTGCTTTTGCTGCCGAGGTCGAACCCTCACGCAAGCCAACGACAACATCAACACCCGACTCTTTGAGATTCAACGCATGCGCGTGACCTTGTGAGCCGTAGCCGATAATCGCAACTTTCTTTGAGCGGATAATCGACGGGTCAGCGTCTTTCTCGTAGTAAACATTTGCAGCCATTAACTTGCCTTTCCCTTGGTTTCTTTCACTGCACGAACACGAGCAGTGCGATCTAGTTTTGGCAACGCCACACGACCCGTGCGTTGAGATTCAATGATTCCATATTGTTTCAGTAATTCTGAAAAGTCGTTGAGTTTTTCAGGGCTTCCGTCCAAACTTACGCTCAGTGCTTCTGGGCCAACCCCCAGAATCTTGCCCTCAAAAATATTGACGAGTTCAACGATTTGACCGCGCTGTTCGGCTGTCGCACGCACGGTGGCAACCATCAATTCGCGTTCAACAGAGTTGCGCGGGTCAAGTTCTGAAATTCGCACCACATCTACAAGTTTGAACAATTGCTTGACCATCTGCTCGAGAGTCGCGCTTTCAAGATCGACGACAATCGTGATGCGACTGTAATCTTCTTGCTCTGTCGGCGCTACGGCAAGCGAGAAAATGTTGTAACCACGACGCGCAAACAACGAAGCGACTCGTGCCAAAACACCAGGTCGGTTCTGCACCAACACCGAAAGAACATGGTGATTCGGTTCGCTACCAAAAGGATTAGAGGTTGTCATCGCAACAACTCCCTTCGCTTTTCTTGAGATGGTTGCAACATAATTTCGTCATTGCTACGACCTGCTGCCACCATCGGAAATACTTGCTCGGTCGGTGCAACTCTGAATTCAACAACGACTGGTCGATCATTGATGCTGTTCGCTTTGTCAATTGCCGACTCAACTTCTTCTGGTGCTTCAACACGAAT
>BJFV01000162.1 GCA_014190055.1 Actinomycetes bacterium | reverse complement strand
CGTCACGATCAAGAAAGCAAAATGCATTCAAGTTGCTCGCGTCGATTGCGGCAAATGTTGCTTGCAATTCTTCGGCAGGTGAGCGCTCGCCACTGCGAAACGCTTCGACCAGCGAGACCGCATCACCACGCCATGGGACATCTGCCATATAGCAAAACTAGTCGCCGAGCCACCTATATAAATAGAGTGAAGAGGTGGATAGTCGCAGTTTTCTCGGTTTAAATCGCATCGGCGAGACTACGACTTTCGAAATGCCGGTCGATATTCGTATCTCGACTGGCGGTTCGTTTTTGTTTGGTGGCGCGGGTCTTGGCGCGTGCGTCAGTGCACTTGAAACAGTTTCACAGCGCAACCTCGTTTGGGCGACGGCACAATATTTGTCGTTTGCCAGAACCAACGAACTTGTGACGATCGATGTCACGCTCGTTGTGAACGGTCCACAAATTACGCAAGGTCGCGCAGTTGCCCGTGTTGGCGACCGAGAAATTCTTACTGTCAACGCCGCACTTGGTGATCGCAACTTCGACGCAGCTGGCCAATTCGCAAAAATGCCGCAAGCGCCCTCGCCCGAGCAAACACCGGCACGTCAACACATTCACGATTCGCCGGGCACGATTCATGACTCGTTGCAGCAGCGCGTTGTCAAAGGTCGATCACTCGCACAACTCGATGGTTCGCTGAGCGACGGCAATGTTGTGATGTGGGCGCACATTCCTGCGTTAATTGAAGATGTCGATGCAACAGCGCTCGGCATTCTTGGTGACTTTGTGCCAATGGCGATCGGTCAGGCGTTGGGGTTGGCCGCGGGTGGCAACAGCCTCGACAACACAATCCGCATTGTCAAACTTGTGCCGACAAAATGGGTGCTACTCGACATATATATAGACGCGATTGATCGCGGTTTTGGGCACGGCCGCGTGAATATGTTCGCCGAAGATGGCACGTTGATGGCAACCGCCAGTCAGAGTTGCAAAGCACGAAAGTGGAAGAATTAACTCGTGCAACAACGACCCGGAATGACAGTGCCGTTGCCCGGCCACTTGCACGCTCAACGCGAAAATTATAAAAAACTTGCGGATCTCGGGTACACCGACATTTGGTCAGCAGAAGCCGATGGTGCCGATGCTTTCACACCGCTGGCGATGGCCGCCGCGTGGGAGCCGCGATTGCGACTCGGCACTGCAATCGTGCCGGCGTATACACGCTCACCGGCACTGATGGCCCAAAGTGTGGCGACGATGGCTGATGCAGCGCCCGGAAGATTTGCAATCGGCATCGGTTCGTCGAGCAATGTGATTATTGAAAAATGGAATGCGATTCCGTTTGTTGAACCGTATAAAAAAGTTCGCGATGTCGTGCGATTTTTGCAAGATGCAATGACGGGCGAGAAGATCACAAAGCAATACGACACTTTCAAGATTGACGGGTTTCGCCTCGGTATACGTCCTGAAGTTAAACCGCAAATTTTGGTTGCCGCGTTGCGAGAAGGCATGTTGAAACTTGCAGGTCGCGAAGCCGACGGTGCGATCATCAACTGGTTGTCGGCTGATGATGTAACTAAAGTCGCCGCAGTTGTCAACGAGGCAGCGAAAAAATCGCAGAACCCTGGCGAACGAGAAATTGTCGCACGAATTTTTGTTTGTCCGAGCGAGAACGCTGATCTCGTTCGCGAATCGGCGAAGCGTTTGATCGCGGCTTATTTAACCGTGCCTGTTTACGCCGAGTTTCACAAATGGCTTGGTCGCGGTGAGATGTTGCAACCAATGTGGGACCTCTGGAAGGCGGGCGACCGCAAAGGTGCGCTCGCTGCCATACCTAATGAGGTTGTCGATCAATTGTTTGTTCACGGCAGTGTTAAAGAATGCCGTGAGACGATTAAAAAATATTTTGATAATGGTGTCACGACTTCATCGCTGGCGATCGTGGCTTTTGACCCTGAGGTCAACTATTGGCAGTGCGTTGAAACTCTTTCTCCGAGCGCGAGTTAGTTATGTCGGTAAGCGAAACAGACTCTGAGGTATCAGCGCGTCTCGAATTTGAGCAAGCCCAACGCAGCGAAGGCTGGAAACTTCTGCGTGGTTTGTTGCGTGATCAGCGCCGCAATCTGATTATCGGCGGACTCATCGGCACGTCGTGGGCGGCTTTCAAAGTTGCGATTCCGCAAGTTACGAAACTAGCGATCAACGATGGCATTGAAAAGAACGGCCCATTATTGAAGTGGGCGTTAATCATTGCGGGGCTCGGCGTGCTCACCGGCATTTTGTCGGGTTTTCGTCGTTATGTCGCATTTCGTGAAAGTCGTTGGGCTGAAACGCTCTTGCGTGAGCGACTTTTCAGTCATGTTCTCGATCTCAATATTGGCTATCACGACAAGGCGCAAACTGGCCAGCTGATGAGTCGCGCTTCAAGTGACCTGATGCAAATTCAGGGCTTCATCGTGATGATTCCGATCACGATGTCGAACGTGATTCAGATCATTGCTGTCGCCACAATTTTGTTTATCACCGACCCAATTTTGGCGATCGTGGCGATGGCGCCGTTGCCGTTTGTCAATCTCTCGGCGCGCCGATTTAGCAATCGCATTCATCCGGCATCGCTTGCGGTGCAGGCAGAACAGGCACAACTCGCCAACGTCGTTGAAGAGTCAGTTGCAGGTGTGCGTGTGGTCAAAGGTTTTGGCGCTGAGCAAGTGCAGTTCGACAAACTTTCGAAAGAAGCCGATGACATTTATGCCGAGTCGATGAAAGCCGCAAAGATTCGCAGCAACTTTATGCCGGCGATCGATATTTTGCCTGCGCTCGGCGCAGTCGGTGTGCTCGGCGTCGGCGGACATCGAGTTTTGTCAGGGCAAATTTCGATCGGCGATCTTGTTGCGTTCAATGTTTATCTCACACTTTTGGTGTGGC
>BJFV01000161.1 GCA_014190055.1 Actinomycetes bacterium | reverse complement strand
TGGTGCCAATTAATGGCAAACCTTTGTTGGATATTTGGTGCGAGTCGTTGTTAAGTGCTGGAGTAACTCGACTTCTCATCAATCTGCATTACAAGTCTGAACTAGTGCAACAACATATCTCGAAGTCAAAGTTCGCAAAAAATGTCGAGACAATTTTTGAACCACAATTGCTCGGCACCGCGGGAACGCTTAACGCAAACAGGCAATTCTTTGATAACCAAGATGGCATTTTGTTGCACGCCGATAACTATTGTGAAGCCGACATCAAACAAATTATTAGCGCGCACATGAATAGGCCATCAATCTGTGATCTAACAATGCTTGCGTTTCGCACACAAACACCTCACACATGTGGCATTCTCGAAGTCGACGATCGGAATATTCTCAAGCAGATGTATGAGAAGTCGCACGACGACCACGGCAACTTAGCCAACGCCGCGTTTTACATCCTTTCAAAGAAGTTAATCGCCGAGTTAGGTGATGAAACTGATTTCAGTAATGAAGTGATTCCGAAATATTTTGGTAAAGCGCTCGTCGTTGAAACCTCAGAGACATTCATCGACATCGGCACGCCAGAGACATATGCGCTTGCCCAACAAGTTGCCAAAATTCGTTAGAAATCTTTGGGCAAAATCGCTCGTGACCAAAACTTTTTTGGTCTCTGCGGACTATCGTTACTAGCGCAAGTTAATGAATTTAGGGCAGTAGCTCAGTTGGTAGAGCGCCGGTCTCCAAAACCGATGGTCGGGGGTTCAAATCCCTCCTGCCCTGCAAAGCAGGCGTGTGTGACCGATAGGCTGAAAAGCCGATATGTCAATGGATCTCAACCGTCAACAGAAGCGCGCCATGCAAAAAATGGGCGAAGTTAACGAGCAAGGCGCACCAATTCGCCAGGCTCGACCGACGGTTGCCGCCCAAGTTGCCAAAGAACGAGTCGGTCCATTTCAGTACATCCGCGAAGTTCGCGACGAAATGCGCAAGGTCGCCTGGCCAAAATTCCCTGAAGTTCGCCGTTATTCAATAATCGTGCTGGTCACCGTCGTAATTGTCACCGCCTTCGTGGGGGGATTGGACGCTGCATTTGGCATACTTTCAGGCTGGCTTTATAAAGATTAGGCACCGATCAAATGACTGACGACACCACCACAACCCAACTTGAGCACGACCAAACAGCCGAAGAGTCGGCTGTAGTCGATGCAACTTTTGATCTCACCGAGAACGGTGAAGGCGAAGACGAAGAAGTTGATCGTCCATGGTTGCGCCCGGGCAAATGGTATGTCGTGCACTCGCAGTCGGGTTACGAGAAAAAAGTTGACGCCAATCTCAGAGCGCGCATCGCTTCATATAACTTGACCGATCGCATTTACGAAATCGTCATCCCGATGGAAGACGTTGTTGAATTCAAGCAGGGCCGCAAGCAAACAGTTCAGAAAAAAGTTTTCCCTGGATATTTACTCGTGCGTTGTGAAATGGACGATGAAACTTGGTTTTGCATTCGCAACACACCGGGCGTCACTGGTTTCGTCGGTCAAAGCCAAAAAGGTAAGACACCAGCACCACTTTCACGTAAAGAAGTTGCAACGTTCTTGTCAGCTAAAGGTGACGGCAAAGAAGCGCCAAAGCGCAAGGCACCAAAACTCGACTACGAAGTTGGCGAGGGTGTACGAGTCAAAGAAGGTCCGTTTGCAGACTTCTCGGGTCAAGTTGCTGAAATCAATGCTGACCATATGAAGTTGAAAGTGCTTGTCAATATTTTCGGTCGAGAAACTCTCGTCGAAATGGACTTCAGCCAAGTCGCAAAACTTTAATTAGAAACTTAAAAGAAAGAAATAGTCATGGCAAAAAAAGAGATTAAAGCAGTCGTCAAGATTCAGATTCCTGCGGGCAAGGCAACACCGGCACCACCAGTCGGTACCGCGCTTGGACCACACGGTATTCAGATCATGGATTTCGTAAAGCAATACAACGCTGCAACCGAGTCGCAAAGCGGCACTGTTGTGCCAGTTGAGATCACGATTTTTGAAGATCGTTCGTTCTCGTTCATTCTTAAGACTCCACCGACACCAGTTTTGTTGCGTCAAAAGGCAGGCCTTGAAAAGGCTGCGAAGAACCCAGGCAAAGAAGTCGCCGGTTCGGTAACTGAAAAAGATGTTGAAGAAGTAGCCAAAATCAAGATGCCTGACTTAAATGCCAACGATCTTGAGGCTGCCAAACAACAAGTCCGCGGCACAGCCCGTTCAATGGGTCTGACAGTCGTCGGGTGAAATACGAAGTAATCAATAAATAACCAACCCTGATTCGGAAGAACCTCATCCGGACGGGTCAACAACGAGGGAGGCGAAATGCCACAGAATAAAACCAAATCAGATAACAATCTCGATAAAAATCGCGGCAAGAACTATCGCAATGCGATTGCCACATACGACCGCGAGACATTGCATACTCCAGCAGATGCAGTAGCCAAAGTTAAGTCGTTGGCCAAGGCAAAGTTTGACGAAACCGTTGAACTCGCTGTGCGTTTGGGTCTTGATCCTCGCAAAACAGAACAGAGCGTTCGCGGCACAGTTTCGATGCCATCAGGCACCGGCAAGTCTGTTCGAATCGCCGTCTTTGCAGCAGGCGAAGCAGCTAAACAGGCTCGCGATGCTGGCGCAGACATCGTTGGCAGTGACGAACTCGCCGCAGAAATTGAAAAAGGCAAAATGGATTTCGACATCGCCATTGCAACACCAGACATGATGCCACTCGTCGGTAAGTTGGGTCGCGCACTCGGACCACGTGGTTTGATGCCGAACCCGAAGACTGGCACAGTGACAACTGATGTTGCTCGGGCAGTCGCCGAATTCAAAGGCGGAAAAGTTGAATATCGCACCGACCGTTATGGCAACGTTCATATTCCGGTGGGCAAAGTTAGTTTCGAAGCATCGGCTTTGGC
>BJFV01000160.1 GCA_014190055.1 Actinomycetes bacterium | reverse complement strand
GAATCGGTATGCCCGCTGCGGCTTGGATTCATCATGGATTAACGAGTTCTGATGTTGTAGATACCGCATGGTGCTGGATGCTTCGCGATGCTGCAACGCTGATTGACAAAGCACTTGTCGACTTTTACGAGGCGCTTGTGACACTCGCCAATAAACATCGGGCAACCGCAATGATTGGGCGAACACACGGTATTCACGCAGAGCCAACAACATTTGGGGCAAAAGTCGCACTGTGGGCATTGCAAGTGCGTCGTGACCGTGAGCGACTGAGTCTTGCGACAAAACGAATTTCAGTGTGCAAGCTCTCGGGTGCCGTCGGCACTTATTCGAATATCGACCCTCAGGTTGAAAAATATGTTGGCAATGCGCTTGGTTTAGTGCCTGTACCTGCGACTCAAGTCATTGCGCGCGATCGACACGCCGAATATTTGTGGGCGTGCGCAAGCATTGGTACGACAATTGAAACGATTGCCGTTGAATTGCGACACCTGCAACGCACTGAAGTCAACGAAGTGCGTGAAGGTTTTAGCGTCGGACAAAAGGGCAGTTCGGCAATGCCGCACAAGAGAAATCCGATTTCGTCTGAAACTCTCACTGGCCTGTCACGAGTGTTGCGTGCAAATCTTCAAGTTGGCTTGCAAGATGTTGCGCTGTGGCATGAACGCGATATTTCACATTCATCGGCTGAACGCATCGTGCTGCCCGATTCTTCGATGCTTGCTTATTATGTTTTGCGTCGAGCGACCAAACTGGTTACCAACCTTGAAGTTGATAACGCTCAAATGTTGCGTAATTTGAATTCAACGCACGGTGTTGTTTTTTCGCAGTCGGTGTTGTTGCTTCTGGTCGCCTCTGGCATGTCACGCGACGAGGCTTACCGACTTGTGCAAGAACTTGCCGCAAAAGCAATTAGCACGGGCACAAATTTCAAAGAAATGTTGGCCAGTGATTCACGCATCAAGCTTTCACCGCAAAAACTAGATGAAGCATTCGATCTCAACAGTGCTTTAAAGCGTTCGCAACTTGTTTTTGATGCACTTAATTCTGCTGATGCGTGAAATTTAACAATGTCTGATTTGCCACAGCTTGAAACCGCGCGACAAAAATTACGTGAACATGTTTTGCAACATTCACTGAAGACTGGCACTTTCACTCTTAAGTCTGGACGAACAAGCAACTGGTTTTTAGATTCAAAACAGACTGCATGTCGCAGTGATGGGATTCTTCTCGTTAGTGATGTCGCACTCGCCATGTTGCCGCCAGATATTGACGCCATTGGTGGGTTGACTATGGGGGCAGACCCAGTGGCGTTCGGAATTGCGGCAGTTGCTGCAACGCGGGGCAGAGAGTTGCGCAGTTTTAGTGTGCGCAAAGAAAGTAAAGATCACGGCGTCACCGGTCGCATCGCGGGTGCGTTGCAACAAGGTGATCGTGTGGCGATCGTGGAAGATACGGTTACGCGAGGCACGTCACTTTTTGAAGCGGTTGAAGTAGTTCGAGCTTTTGGTGCAACGCCTGTATTTATTACGGTCATAGTTGACCGTGGCGGCACTTGTGCCGCGATGGCTAAAGAAGCAAAAATCACCTATCAACCAATGTTGACTGCGCCTGATCTTGGCTACGCTTTTGGTTCATGATCAAACGTTCAATTTTCACTAAATCAATCATTGCCACCTGCCTCTTGCTTGGCTCGGTCGGCTGTTCAAGTTCAGATACGTCTTCCGAAGCTGGCGAAGATGCAGCAGTAGTCGAGGACGAAACAGTTGAGGTTGCGACTGACGAACCAGTCGAGATTTCTGTGATTATCGGTCAGACTTCTGGGTCGGCCGTGGCTTATCAAGCAACTCTTGGTTCGAAAGTGCAAATCAAAATTCTCAATCCAGATGCCGATGACGAGTTTCACTTGCACGGCTATGAACTATCCGCAATTGCAACGGCTGGTCAAGAAACGATGATCGAATTCACTGCTGATCAACTTGGCAGTTTCGATCTTGAAAGCCATAAAACTGGCGATTGGATTCTCACGCTCGTCGTCGAGGAGTAATTCGTTAGCGCAAGTTTGCGCTAACCCGCTAGTGAAATATCGAGCTGATTCATCAGCACGTTAGTCAGCGCGAGCGCATACACAGATGAAATGTGAGAGATATCGCGATAGACGACCATGTTGCCGATAACCACCGGACAAATCTGGCTTGTGCAGAACCAATCGGTCAGATCGACAAACCTTGAAGTTTCACTGCTCCAAACCCCTTTGAGAATTTCAGCGGTTTGTTCGTTAATTGCATCGTCGCGTTCAAAATTGCAATTTTGTACTGTTTGAATGTTTGCCGAAAGACAAATCGGCACATGTAGCAGTGGTCCTGGTGAGTCAGCAAGGTAAATAACTTTTTGCGAGTTGATAGTTAGAGCCGAGTGCAACTCAGTGATGTTGTTTATAAAACCATCCGGAGATTCATCAACTAGGTCTTCGCGATTCGTAAATCCAGAGATCACAACGAGCGAGAACTCGCCATTTTGAATCTCAGCTAAAACATTTTTTAACCATGTACGACAGGCATCAAGGCCGCCGTTTTCAACACCGAGCATCGTGCACCCAGATCGAGTGAAAGTCTGCAATCGCCAACTGCGTTGTTCGGCAATTCGGCGGAGTGGCTCGAACCACTGCGCAGCATGCGAATCGCCGATGAGGGCGATTGATGTCTTTGATTCAAGATCACCGAATTCGCAAACAGGGGGAATGTCGAATTCGTGATCGTGGCAACCTAGTTTGTAAATTTCTGGCTCGTCATTGTCTAGAACCGCAAGCGGTGGGTCAAGGTCGGCTGGTAACTCTGTGATTTTTGGTGCAGAATCGATAAGTTCTTTTAGTTCGCTATCTGAATATTGAAAAATCGTTGTTGTCGACGCAAAAACTGATGATTCAGTCGTGCTGTCTGGCACTTTTACCGAGTTTGCAGTTGCTGGGG
>BJFV01000159.1 GCA_014190055.1 Actinomycetes bacterium | reverse complement strand
TTAAGTTTGCTAACGCTTGCAAAAGAAAACGTATTCAAGACAACGTTGCCACTTTTTTCAAAATCAACTGAGACCCGATCTTTAATCAGATCAATAGTGTTATTGCCAAATACAAAATATTTGTCTGACTTTAAAATTTTAGAATCGGCATCTGACTGCATTCCAATCGCCATTGAGCGAACAAACCGCGTGCGCCAGCCGTTTTGAATGAGGGCGACTTTGTAGGTGACGTTTGGGCGGCGTTTGAGTTGCCACAAAGTGTGATTGTTATCGGTGCGCGAGAGAATTAATTTCGGCTTAACGAAATCGATGTAAGCCTCGAGATATGCGACAGCGCCGAGGTGAATCTTCGGCAAGGCACGCAAAAGCGCAAACATGTTGACGCTCTCACCTCGAATCTCCATGATGTGCGGATTGTGATGCGCAAACATCTCGTCAAGTGGGCTCGCAGTGCCACGATCAATAATCAGCAAACTCGCACGCGGCGGCCGGCGCCAAACGCGCTTGGTGTTTCGAAAATACTTATACGCCCGCTGCAAAAACTGCAGGAAAGCCTTCATCGCTAACTACGAATAATACGGATTCGCGCCAGTCGAATGATCCGTAATATCGCGCACTCGCGTAATCGCCGGTACCTGTTCGACCAACATCGTCTGCACGCCCTCAAGCATCGTCTGGCGCGACATCGAACAACCGTGACAGCCGCCGCCCATCGTGAAATAAGCGGTGCCTTCTTTGTCATGCCCAGCAAACGTCACAAAACCACCGTGCGCCGACAACGCCGGATTGACATCGTTGAACACAATCGCCTCAATTTGCGCCGAAATCTCATCATCGGCAACGAGCCCTTCAAAGCTCGCCTTCAACGGCTTATTCGGATTGCGAATCAGCAAACCCTTGGCGTCATCATGGTCAAGCTCTGCGCCGCGCAAAAGATCCAAATCTTTCGCCCCGATAATTATCTTCAAACCATTAATCGTGCGAACTTCATCAGTGAAAGCCGCCTTTACAAACTCATCAAACACCAAGTCGTAGCGAAAATCTTCACCAGGCCCCGACAAAATTTCAAGACGCAACCCAAGGCGCTCACGCTCAGACTCAGCATCGCGCAACTCAATCAACTTTGCATGCGCAACAGGCGTGATCGTAATAATCGTGTCGCCAGACGCAGGCGAAGAACTAACAACAGGCGACGAACCTGCAAGGGGGCTGACTTGACTCATTGAATAAGCAGGCTACCTGCGCTCGCAGCGTGCAACTTGCCACCACCGCACTCTTGCGACACGCGAGTTGTTATAGTGATCACACACGCACGGGGAGTCCACTGGTTCGGTGGGCTGAGAGGGTGGCCGCCACCACCGACCCGCACACCTGATCTGGGTAATGCCAGCGGAGGAAGCGATTATGCCCAACACATCTCTAATTTTTAGCGGCGGTCTCACCCCAAGTGACGCCACGCTCGAAATTGTGCGCGCAATTCAAAATGTCGATCTTGTCATCGCCGCTGACTCTGGTTTACACACGGCGCAAAAACTCGAAATGCACGTCGACTTTGTAATCGGCGATTTCGACTCAGTGGATGCATCTGCGCTCGCCCGCGCCACATCCGCGCACACCCAAGCCATTCGCCACAGCACGGACAAAGATTTCACCGATCTCGAGTCAGCGCTGTTACTTGCCGTTGACAAAAACTCACAACACATCATCATCGTCACTGCTGGCGGTGGCAGACTCGATCATCAATTTGGTTTTGTTGCCGCAATGTTTAACCCGAAATTGCGCGACTGCAAAGTTGAGGCACTCTGGCACGACAACCGACTCTTCGCATTGCAAGGCCCAATAACTCGTGAAATCACAACACAAGTCGGCGACACAATTGGGTTACAAAGTTTTAGCAGCAAGTCAGAAAAAATCACAACCACGGGTCTGCAATGGCAACTCACCAACGAATCACTAAATAATTTTGAGACACGCGGTGTAAGCAATATCGCGACCAAAGAACAAGTTTCAGTCTCAGTTGAACTCGGTCAACTGCTAGTTATTCATCAACCAAAGGGCACAAAATGAGCACCATAAAACCCAGAAATACCAAAACATTCTTTGCACTGTTTTTCGCTACGTCACTAGTTATCGGCGCGTGCAGTAGTAACCAGTCAACTAATTCTGAAGACACCTCAGGCCCGACACCATCAGACGATTCGACAACCGAATCAAACACTTCTGAAAAAGTCACACTCACACTTCTCGCCTACGACTCATTCACTCCTTCGCCAAATATTTTTGACGAATTCACCGCACAGACTGGCATCAATGTCGAGGTCAGTCTTGGTGGCGATGCCGGCGAACTCGTAACTAAAGCCGGCCTCACATCGGGCAACCCCGAAGCCGATGTTTTGTGGGGCGTCGACAACACACTTCTTTCACGAGCAATCTCAAAAGACATTTTCACCCCATATGCGACGAAAAATCTCGCCGACCTCGACGAATCAGCACGCAAACTCGTGCCGAACAACGAAGCAACACCAGTCGACACTGGTGACGTTTGCATTAACTACGACGTCAACTGGTTCAAACAACGCAATCTCGCACCACCTCTTACGTTGCGCGCACTAACTTCGTCAAACTACGCAAACCTGCTCGTCATACCGAGCCCAGTTAGTTCGTCACCAGGTTTGGCATTCATGCTCGCAACAATCGCTGAATTTAGTCAAGACGGATGGGATGAATATTGGAAATTGCTCAAGCAAAACGGTGCACTCATCGTTAGCGACTGGACAACGGCCTACTACACAGAATTCTCTGGCTCATCTGGCAAGGGCGATCGACCAATTGTCGTAAGTTACGGATCAAGCCCACCCGCCGAAATGATTTTCGCGAACCCTCGTCCGGCGACGGCCCCGACTGCTGTCGCTGCATTGACATGTTTCAGGCAAGTTGAGTTTGCAGGCATTCTTCGCGGCACAAAACACGAACGCGAAGCACAACTGTTAATCGACTATCTAAGCGATATCAAATTTCAAGAAGATCTACCGC
>BJFV01000158.1 GCA_014190055.1 Actinomycetes bacterium | reverse complement strand
ACTTTCATCGCATTGGCCTCTTCGCAAAGTTTGACGATGTCTTGAGTTGTCGCTTCAGGCGCGAGCAAAGTGTGATCAATAAATTTCGCAAGCTCAAACGGCGTCATTACGCATTTACCCTAATTCGCTACTGCGCTTTTTCGATAACCAGCAAAGCGAGGTAGCGTTTCGCCCTGAGATGGCAACACTGCGGTTCAACTACGGCACGATGGGTTCGGGTAAGAGCACGCTCGCTCTGCAAATCAACCACAACTTAACGAGTCGTGGCTTGGCAGGTTTACTGCTGACAAAACTCGATCGCGACGGCGGCCAAGTTACAAGCCGACTTGGTGTATCAACACCAGCAATTGAAATGGAGCCCGGGTTAAATCTTTACGAATTAGCCCTATCAAGAATGCCGTTGCAATTTATTGTCTGTGACGAGGCTCAGTTTTGTACAACCGAACAGTGCGACCAACTTGCACTAATTGTCGACGAACTACATGTCGATGTTTATGCGTTTGGTCTGATCACCGACTTCAAGGGTTTGCTTTTTGAGGGCACTCGAAGATTGCTCGAAATCGCCGATCAACGAATTGAAATGCAAGTCGAAGCGCGTTGTTGGTGTGGCGCCCGAGCGACTAACAACGCCCGTTTGGTGAACGACAAAGTCGTGCTTGAAGGCGAAACGGTGATGGTCGGTGATACCGACAAGAACACCATTGCGCCACTATTTGGTGATGTTGTGCGATACGAGTTGCTATGCCGCAATCACTATCGCAAAAAACAAATTTCGGCTGACTAAAAAACGTTCAATAGATCAACAACGAACACGAGTGTCTCGTTGCCTTTGATCACTCCGCCGGCGCCACGACTGCCGTAGCCCATGTCTGGTGGAATCGTCAGTTTGCGACGACCACCAACTTTCATGCCTGCAACGCCCTTGTCCCAGCCGGCAATCACTTGACTTGCACCCAGTCCAAACTCGAACGGTTCGTTGCGGTCCCACGAAGCATCGAACTGCTTTGATGTACTCCACGCCACGCCTACATAGTGCACTGAAACATTTTTGCCACTCACTGCCTCTTGGCCGTCGCCAACCGTGATGTCTTCGATTACTAAATCGGTTGGTGCAGGAGTATTTGGAATTTCAACTTTTGGTTTTGAATTTGACATGCCTGCACGCTACTCAAGAATTTGTAAATTCATTGAAAGCCTGCACGATTTTTGCTGCACTTGAGGTTGTGGTTATTGCATACTTATCGACGAATTCATTTAACTTTTGCAGGTCTTCTGGCGTGTCAATATCAAGCTTTATTTCGGGAAACGCCAACTCGGGTGGCGCCATAACTGCCTGAATCTTAAACTTTGCCGAATTATCCCAGACGTAACTTGTGACGTGTTCTCGATGTGAGGTCAGAGTTGTTAATTTCGAAATTTCGTTGAGCAGCGACGTCGAAAGAATCTCGGCACCAAAGCCGTCGGCATATCGGTTGTCAAGTCGTTGCTGGTGATTACACGAATAGTCGAAACTGCCAGATTTGTGCGCGACGACCAAACGATCAATCTCTTCGGCGGCGACAAATGGATTATCTGCACAAACTCGTACAACCAAATCTGCCTTTGATTCTTTTGCCGCTTGTGTGAACCGATCTAAAACGTCATCTTGACTACCCCGTACGACTAGAACTTCAAAATTTGACGCCAATTCAGCAAGTCGGTCGTCATCACGACTCGTTGATGTTGCAAGAACAACTTGATCGAGTTCTTTGGCATCGCAAACACGCGACAATACCCAACTCAGAAGTTCTTGATCACCGAGTTTTGCCAACATCTTGCCCGGAAATCTCGAAGAACCCATGCGCGCCTGAACAACGGCGACAACCCGACTCATGGTTTGGTGAGATCGTCCCAAGTAAGAATGTGATCTTCTGGCAAATCACGCGACACACTTCTGCCGATCACTTCATCCCAGTTCATTGGGCTAATGCCAGTTCCGGGACGTTTGGCAATGAGGTCATGTTCGCTGAGTTTGTGGCCAGATTTCAAATCTCGCGTTAAAACAATGCTGCGACGGGCGTTCAAACGCGAAATCTCTTCAGTTGCGATCGGGGCCTTGGCTCGCGATGGGCCAAGCAATTCGTGAACCTGTTTTACATTTTTCTGAAACCGGAGCAAATCTTTTTCGTCCATCGCGTGATAGTGATCGTTGCCAGGCAGTGTCTTATCAAGAGTGAAGTGTTTTTCAAGCACCACTGCACCTAGAAGGTGTGCCGAAATCAAACTGGTCATTTGTTCGTTTGGCAGAGTGTGGTCAGAGTATCCGAGCAGCAACTCGGGATATCGATTGCGCAAATCAATCAACATACCCAGATGTGCATTTTCGTTGCGGGTCGGATAATTCAAAATGCAGTGCATCAAACAGATCTCTTTGGCGCCAGCACTGCGCAAAATTGTCAATGCTGCATCAATCTCTTCGATATTTGAGGCACCCGATGACAAAATAACTGGTTTGCCGGTTGCTGCGACTTTTTTCAATAGCGGTGGATTTGTAATGTCTGCAGATGCGATTTTGAAGTACCGCACCAGTGGATTCAACATGTCGACTGCGCCCAAATCGAACGGAGTTGAGACGAACTCGATTTCGTGTTTTTTGCAGTGGGCTGCTAGCTCTTTATATTCAGCCTCGCCAAAAGCGTCGTATTTAGTGAACAACTCGTATTGACTGGTTGTTGGCTCTTTGCTCGTGTCCCAATACGAGGGCGAAAACTTTGATGCAATCAAGCCCGCTTTGTAGGTCTGAAACTTTGCCGCGTCTGCGCCACCACGCTTTGCTGACTCAATCAATTGTTTTGCGGTCTCAAGTGAACCTTCATGATTCACACCAATCTCGGCTATCACGTATGGCAAATCGCTTTGACCGACAACGCGATCACCAAATTTGATTTGCGGCATCACTTTGTTGACTCGCTACCGTGCTTTTCAATTATGCGTTGACGGTGATGCTCCATTGCGGCCGCGTCATTCGTAGCGTTGTTCTCGTGACGGCGATAACGGTATAAGGGCAACTCGAGACGATGAATCTGATACTTCTT
>BJFV01000157.1 GCA_014190055.1 Actinomycetes bacterium | reverse complement strand
GAGAAGTCTTGACCGACACAAAGACCAGCAACATGCGACCATGCATCGGCGGCTGAAATATTGCGGCCGCCTTTGCCGACGATTGCCACGAGTTCGGCTTCGTAGTCGCATTTTTCTCCGACAAGTTTGATCTGCCCGTGTGGTCGATTGAGCGAACTCGGAAACTTGGTAAATACAAGCGGTTCTTTGGGTAGACCATGGTTCATCTCGGCTGCGTGGGCCTTGTAGTTGACACCGACGGCAAAAATTTGTCGAGGTCGTGGCACTGGGCAGTCGAGTTTGTCGAAGTTAAGCGCAATCAAGTCGGTTTCTTTGGCAGAAGGCAGTGTTTTGGCTAGATCGCAGACCTCAGACCAGCGGTTGATGCATGCCATCGAATCGCTCGGCAATTTGCCACCCGAAAATTTTTCGATGTCAATGTAATTGTCTAGAGATTCGGTGACCAAGACACCGCGACCATCGACGCACCCAAAACGCGCAGCAGACATTTTTAAACTCTGTTGCGAGCGATTCGACGTTGTAGTTCGGCCTGTCGTTTTTCTTCGCGCTCTTTTTCTTGGCGTTCGCGGCGAAGTCGACGCTTTTCGGCATCGGCTGGCGCATCTTTGCGCACTTGCGCAGCGACTGCAGAAGTGCTTGCCGCACTCGACGAATTGTCAGATTTTGGAATCATGAATCTTTCGTCTGTGGCGACGAGTTGTTTAAAGCCGTTAAGACTGACCGAATATTGAATCGCCATGAGACGCGTTGCATCGAGACCAAATTTCTCGATCGCGCCCGGGAGCGTTGCTTTCAAGTGTTCAACATTCGGGTCGTCAGCGGCGGTGCCGAGTTCTTCAATGCAATATTCGGTGCAAGGTTCGCTCAATAAAACACCGACATTGATAAACGATTTGCGGGATGTAAAGCCTGCGCGAATTTTGGCGCCGAGCCCGTCTTTGGTGCTAAGTGCGCCGGCCGGTAGGCCAGCGACTTTCGCAAATGGATCGCGCAATTTTTCGGGAAGGCTGATTGCCAATTCGGCAAGCGAGTCGTCAGAGATAGTTGCTAAGACTGCCGCATAGCGACGGTCGATAAGGATCTGTTCTTTTGATGTTGACACGCCCCGAAACTATATCGGGGGCGAACGCATACGTCACCGACTTCTGGTGATCTACCTAACTATTGAGACGAAACATTCGCGCCGAACAAGCGACACGAATGAACTGCGCGTTACGCGCGGGGCTCAGATAGCGCGGACGTTGTTGGCTTCGGTGCCCTTGCGACCTTGGCCGAGTTCAAACTCGACTTCTTGGCCTGCAACAAGGGTGCGACGCCCGGTGCCTTCAATGTTCGAGAAGTGAACGAAAATATCTGGTTCTCCATCAGAGCGCGAGATAAATCCGTAACCCTTTTCGTCATTGAAAAATTTCACGGTACCGGTTGGCATAGCTTGTACTTCTTTCTTGATATTTGTATTGCACTTCCATGATCGAAAGCGCTGAGACAAGGGTAGCAAGGCATAAGGGTGTTTCCTAATTTTTGTTGGGATATTACGAAGTAACAAGAGCCTGAAACTCGCGGATTCGCATCTGATGTGAGGATGATGTCGTTACATCGGGCAAAGTACCGACTGCGCCTGTGTTTGAGCGCCAAGTTATCTTCCAGACAATTGACAAAGTCGCCGAGAACAAGCCAGATCTATCGACTGCTGATGAGTGTCTATACATATACATACATGGAGACGGTGCGAAGTCGCCGAAGATTGGATTCCATCGCAAGCCAGGGCCAATGCAAGATTTTTTGCCGCTACCAAACTTGCCATCGCCTGGGTCAAAGACAAGTTTGTATGGCGTTGCTGTTGTTGTCGCAGTGACTGGGCCGGCAGGTGTTGGCACCCATGCAGTCACAGATTTTGGTTGCCATATCGATGCACTCACCCAGAACCAAGTGCCAATGTTGATCAAACCTTGACGTGCGGGTGGCGCGAACTCACCAAAGGGTGCGGGAATCAAATCGTAAGCAATGCTTGCTGCGTTTCGCGCGATTGTTTCAGACGAAACTTCTGCGATCCAGTGATGAGTCGTGTTCTCGTTCGGACAGTTTCTGTCGTAGAGACGAAACTGAATTGAGCCAACAGTTTTCTCAACCTCATCACCAAAAGTTTGATCGCGACCAGAATCGCGGGGTAGCGAAGGCGACCATTCGCATTCGTTCGACTCACCAGAGGTTTCGTTGTTGCCGATCAAGATGCCAGCGATAATTGTTCGGTCGACAACCCCGCCGTAGATATCGCGTATCAAGTTTGAATCTTCAGTGCTGGCTTTTGCAGATGTTGAAGTCGCCAATAACGAGATAGTGATTGCTGCGAGAAGTTTTAGTTTCATGTGTTGCACAAGTTTTGCGAGTAGACCTTTTTGTGAATTTGGTAGTTCGTCCAAAACCAGTCATTGTTGTGCCACTGCATTGTCCAACTTGAAAGTGACGAAGCAACTTTGTCGTCGTAAATGCCCGCACCCATGTATAAAACCACGGTGTCGTAAACGCAACCGTGCACGATGGCAGTCATCGTCGATTCGTCGTGAGAAATTGTTTCGACGGTGACTTTGCGTTCGCCGTCACCTGGTCGAGCAAAGATATTGTTTGCGCCATAGTCGCGCATCATCGCGGCGAAGTCATCGCTGAACTGTGTGCCAATAATCGTGAATTCGCCAATGTTGCACAGTTTTGGTTTGTAGCTGCAGTCACGACGCCACTTGACGAATGCTTCAAATTTTTCAGCAACGAGATCAAACGGTGTAACTGGCGAAAGCGGCGTTGAGTTCTGCGTAGTTTTCGCGTTGTTGCTGGAAAGCAGCGGCGAAGTGGCTTGTGATGTTGGTGTTTGAGTCGCGACCGAAGTGGTTGGTAAAAAATTAAGTGTGGCGCGAGTGTTTGTGTTGCTCGCAGTTGAACATCCGCAAATGATGAAGCAGCAGAGTGTAAAAAGTTGACCGACTTTGCGAGCAGCGCGAAATTTGATGTTCATAGACGCAGTGTTTCTTGATGTGTGCACGAGTGCGAAACTGTGCTGAAAATTACAAGAATGTGATGGTTTCGTCTGTAGAGTAGATAGACCCCATTTTCAAGGATCTGTGAAATTAGATGACCCAGCAGCACCCCGAACTTGCCGAAGAACAGCGGTTTATTGACCACGCCT
>BJFV01000156.1 GCA_014190055.1 Actinomycetes bacterium | reverse complement strand
ACTACGACTACATTCACTGAATTTCCTGGGGCCATTCACGTTGAGCACGCTCAAGTTCATCGAGACGGCCAATGTCGACCCAATATTCGTGCAGTGGAAATGCCGCGGTGCGATGACCATTTGCAGAAAGTTTTGCAAAATGTGTTGGCATGTCGTAAAAAGTGTCACCAGGGATGTTGTTTAAGCCATCTTGGCTGATGACGTAAATACCTGCATTCACCAAATGTCTTTGAATTGGTTTTTCTTCGACGCCAACAATTTGAGTGCCGTCTACCTCAACGACGCCGTATGGCACTTGGTAGTGATCTTCACGCACAACCATAGTTGCTACCGCACTTTCTCGTTCATGAAAATCTAAGAGGGCATCAACGGAAATGCGTGTCAAAAGATCGCCATTCATCACGATTATTGGCGCATGAACATCAGGTGGCAGTAATGAAAGCCCACCAGCAGTGCCGAGTCGTGACTTTTCGTGAAGGTAATTGATTTTTGCTCCAAGGCGCGAGCCGTCACCGAAATATTCGGAAATGATGTTTGCCTTGTAATTGACAGAGACAAAGAAGTTAGTAAAGCCTTGATCGATGAAAGATTGAATAATTGTTTCAAGTATTGGCTTGCCGCCAACTTTGAGCATTGGTTTCGGAGTTTCCTCTGTTAGTGGGTGAAGTCGAGTACCAAGACCTCCTGCCATGATCACAACGGCGTTTGGTTTGTGAGCCGCGCCGATCATGTCGTCGACTGTTAATACATCGACAACTCTGCCTTGATCATCAACTAGAGGCATTTGGTGGATGCGTTTTTCACGCATCAGTTTTAGAATCGCCGCTCTTGGAGTTTTTGATGCACTTGTAATGGGCTGACTGCGCATTGCCTCGCCAGCAGTGATGTTTAAGTCTTTGCCCGCCAAAATTGCCTTACGAATATCGCCGTCGGTAACAGTGCCCAGCAATTTGTTCTCAGAGTCGACGACTAGTGCGATCTGCAGGTTGCCTTCAGTAATTGCCTCAATCGTTTGACGCAACGAGGTCGAACTCGAAACGAGGGCATCTCGCCAATTAGACATTGCTTCTATTCTAATTGTGCGGCAGGGTTCCCCACGACGGTGGTGTTCGGTTTTACGTGATGACGTACAACGGCGCCAGCACCAATGACGCAACCTTCACCGATTTCAATGCCTTGAATAATCACCGCGCCAGCACCAACAAATGCGCCACTCCCAAGTTTTACAGCGCCAGAAATTATCGCACCAGGTGAAACGACGACATGTTCAGAGATAACGACATCGTGGTCCACTGATGCGCGCGTGTTGATGACAACATTTCCACCAACTTCAACTCGGTTTTGTAAAACTGCCCCCGCCATAATTTGGGCACTTTGGTCGACCTTGCATTCGGCACCAATAGATGCAGCTGGATGAATAACGCCATCAAACTTAAAACCAAGTTTTGAAAACCGTTCAAATATTTCGATTCGGCCTCGAGTGCTACCAGTTGAACCCAAGCCATTAATAAGAGTTGTGTCGAGGGGATCAAGGTTTTTCAAATACGAATCATCGCCCAAGACTTTGACACCGAATATTTCTGAGCCAGGCACGAGTTGTGCATCAATTATTCCGTCGACTGTCTTTTTTGACGAGATAAATGCATCAAGTACGACGCGACCGTGACCCCCACATGCGACAAGATAAACGCTTTTTTGGGGTGCGCTACTCATTGCTAAATGATTTCATTTTCAGCAATGTCGCGTGTTGCCTTTGTGTTGAGCAGCGACCAGTATTCAATCGGTGATCGGCCGGTGCCTGGTCGCTTGATCATGATGTTGTCTTTTGTGAACACTTCGCCGATTTTTATTTGTCTAGCGGCGACGATGCTTCTGCGCGCAATTTTCTTGTTTTGAACTTCGACTTCGGTCGGCACTTTTTTGCCATTGCCGAGGGCATCTTCAAGCTCTCGAATCTGGCTAACTAACATTTTGAATTCGTTTGGCTCAAGTGACGCTTGATGGTCGGGGCCTGGTAGTGCGCGACTTGTTGTTAGGTGTTTTTCGATAATTGTTGCACCCATCGCCACGGCGGCAACCGCAAGATGAACCCCCACCGAGTGATCTGAAAATCCAATTTGGCAATTGAACTTGTCGCCAAGGGTCAGCATTGCATTCAAATTGACATCAACTGGTTTGGTTGGGTAGTCGGTTGTGCAGTGGAGCAAAGTCACACGCTCGCTGATTGCTTTTTTACCCTGGGGAGATTCAAATGCAGCAGTCATCGAGGTTCGTGTTGGCGCGATATCTTTTTGCGTCGTCATCCCGAAGGCAATTACGCCGAGCGCCTCAGACACCTCGTCGATTGTGCTCATACCCGTTGAAAGAATTATCTTGTCTGCGCACTGAGCCACTTCAAGCAGAAATGGCGCGTTTGTAAGTTCTCCAGAACCAATCTTTATTGTTTTGAGACCGAGATTTTTCGTAAGAAATTCGAGACTTGCTGAATCAAATGGTGTTGACAAAAACTGAATGCCACGGCTTTGGCAGTATTCGTAAAGTTCTCGTTGTTGCTGCTGAGAGAGCTCGAGTGATTGCAGCATTTTCAGTTGCGATTCGCTCGAACCAGTATTGGCAATTTGGTATTCGGCCTTGCTCGCATCGGCTGTAACTATTGCCGATGCGATAAATGACTGAAACTTGACGGCATCTGCACCCGCGGATATTGCAGCGTCGACTAATTTGCGAGCAAGATCGATTGAACCGTTGTGGTTAACACCAGCCTCGGCAATGATGAAAGCTTTTTTAGATTGGGTCATTAAGTTCACTTGATGTCGAAAAAAGTTTTGTGCAGATTTAATTCTGCATTTTTTAGAGTATCGGCAATGAGCTGTGCAGTGTTGCTCGACTTGTAACTACTGACAGTCTTGGCACATCGTTCGCGCCAAGTCGGCGACAATGCCGTTTCGATCGCTGTTTGAATTTCCTGCTTTGTAACACCGACATCAATTATCGAATCTGCACGAAGGCGACCATCTTGGCGATTGCCAATGTTGACAGTCGGCTTGCCAAATGCAGGGGCTTCAATTATTCCGCTGGATGAATTGCCGATCACTACATCGCATAAATTAAGAAGACTTAAGTATTTATTTTGCCCTAATGACGCATGCAAAGATCGCAGCTTCGGATTGCGTTGCACAAACTTTGCAATTCGCGTTGAAACTTCAGTATTTCCAGGGTCGGCATTCACGCCAGTAAAAACAATTGTGCAATAACTGA
>BJFV01000155.1 GCA_014190055.1 Actinomycetes bacterium | reverse complement strand
CGCGATGGTTCGCCGACTGCTTAGCCGCATGCTGTGCTCACTGGCGACACGCTGTTTATCGGTGATGTTGGTCGCCCCGATTTGTTGGCAACTGTTGGTGTTTCAGCAGAGTCGCTCGGCGACGATCTCTATGATTCGCTGCACACCAAGTTGCTCACTTTGCCCGACGCGACGAAGGTCTACCCTGCTCACGGGGCTGGGTCGTCGTGCGGCAAGAATTTATCCACTGAGACGGTTTCAACAATTGGTGCGCAGCGGCGCGATAACTATGCGTTGCGGCCAATGAGTCGCGAGCAATTCGTCGAGGCTGTCACGCAGGGTCAGTCGGTGGCGCCGCTTTATTTTCTTTTCGCCGCTACAAATAACCGGGCCGAGCGAAAATTGTTTGACGAAAACGAACCGGTCGTCACATTGTCGATCGAGCAGGCGCTGGCCGCGCAGCGCGACGGCGCAGTGTTAATCGACTCGCGCGACGATCAATCGTTTGCGTTGGGGCATATTCGCGGGTCAATCAACGTCGGCCTTAGTGGACGGTTCGCCGAATATGTTGGCGAAGTTATGCAGCCTGGCACGCCGATTGTTTTGATCAGCGAGCCTGGTTATGAGGCCGAAGGCAAAACGCGTTTGGCACGCATCGGCTTCGATAATTTTCTTGGCGCGCTTGCCGACCCGATTCGCGTGATGGCCGAGCGACCCGAATTAGTCGCGCAGCAATCGCGACTTTCGGCGGCCGCGATGGCCGAGCGCATCGCCAACGTTGATGGATTGGTGCTTATCGACGTGCGCAACCCCGGTGAAGTCGAACTCGGTTCAATCGATGGTGCAAAGCATGTGAGTTTGCCGGCGTTGTTGCGACGCATCGATGAGTTTGACAAGAATTCGCCGACGATTGTGTTTTGCGCGGGTGGATATCGCTCGTCGATCGCATCGAGTCTGCTCAAATCGCACGGATTCAAAGATGTCTCTGATCTCATCGGCGGCTATCAGGCGTGGCAACGACCTGCTTCCGAACTAGTGTGAAAAACATGTCAAGACTGCAACTCGCCCTCAACGTTGAAAATCTCGAAGAGTCAATCGCCCACTATTCGAAAATCTTTGGTGTGGGGCCTGCAAAAGTGCGGCCTGGTTATGCCAACTTTGCTGTTGTCAACCCGCCGCTCAAACTTGTGTTGATCGAAAACCCAGGTGCCAGCGACTCGATTAATCACCTCGGTGTCGAAGTTGAATCGGTCGATGCTGTGCGCAGCGAGCACGAACGCGTTACTGCTGCTGGTTTGCCAGTGTGGGTCGAAGGCGAAACGACTTGTTGTTACGCGGTGCAAGACAAGTTTTGGGTCGAAGGTGGCAAGCACAAGTTCGAGGTTTACACGGTTCTTGCCGACGCCGACCAAATGAAGAACACCCCCACCGCCGCCTCGGTCGCCACAACTTCCGGCGCCGCCGTCTGCTGCGCTCCCCAAGCTCAAACAGTCACCTTCAAATAGCAAAAGCGGCGCATCTCTGCGCCGCCCTCACTACATGTGCGATTAACCAAATTTCTTTGGCCACAACTCGTCACTTGAAAGTGTACTCAGCCAAATTTATTTGGCATACAAAACAAAACCGGCGAGTCTCCCCGCCGGGCGAGAAATTAGCTATGCGGGTGGTGATGTCCTTCGACATCGATCTTCGGCAACAACTTGTTGATCCACGCTGGCAACCACCAGTTGCGATCACCGAGAAGCTCCATTGTCGCTGGCACCAAAACCATACGCACGATCGTCGCATCAATAAAGACTGCAACCGCCAAACCTAAACCGAAAAGTTTCAAGTCGCGGTCCCAGCCGAGAACGAAAGCACCGAACACAAACACCATGATCAACGCCGCAGCAGTGATGACGCGAGCAGTTGCAGTCAAACCATCAGCAACCGCAGTCGCATTGTCGCCCGTGCGGTCATATTCTTCTTTGACTCGCGAAAGCAAAAACACTTCGTAGTCCATCGACAAACCGAACACGATCGCAAACAACATCATCGGCGCCCACGACTCAATCGGGCCCGCCTTACCGATGCCAATCAAACTGATGCCCCACCCCCACTGAAACACCGCGACGAGCACGCCATATGCCGCACCAATCGACAACAAGTTCATGATCACTGCTTTCAGCGGCACCAACAAACTGCGAAACACCGCCATCAACAACAAAAACGAAAGCGACAACACACCGATAAACAAATACGGCATTCGCGAACCGAGCGCCGTCGCAAAATCAGAACCGGCCGCAGTGAAACCACCGACTTTTGCATCGACGCCGGTCGCCGGCACAACATCACTGCGCAAAAACTTGACGAGATCGTAAGTCGCCTCGTCTTGCGGCGCCGTTTTCGGATAAGCAATGACTAGCGACAACGACCCATCGGCAGACGCGGGCACCGCCTGCGCATACGCCACGCCCTCGGTCGCGCTAATCGTGTCAACAAACGCCTGCAATTTTTCTGGTTGCCCAGCCGTCTCGCCTTGCACCGTTATATATAGAGGACCATTAAAACCTGGACCAAAACCCGCAGCGATCAAGTCATATGCCTTGCGCACCGTCGACTCTTCTGGGTCGTTGCCTGTGTCGCCAAAGCCAAGTCGAATCGACGCCAACGGCGCTGACAAAACAAGCAGAACTGCAGTTGCGCTAATTGCTGCTGTCCACGGGCGACGTTGAATAAAACGACTCCAGCGATACCAGAAGGTCAGTTCTTTGGCTTTCTTGGCGCGATGTTTGATCGGCTGACGCAACGGCTTGATCACAAAACTCAACGCCATGATCACAACAGTTGCGATTATGCCAGCGAAAAATATTTGCAAATTGTGTTGCAGCAATGCGACGAACGCGAACGAAACAAATGCGATCAGCGCAATTAGCGCCGCGCGAGTCGTTGTGTCGACACGATGCTTCACTATCGCCAACAACGCAGGCAAAAATGTGATCGATGCAACAATCATGAACAAAACGCCGATGACTGCGCCGATTGCAAGTCCGCGCGCGAAGGCTAATCCCATTACAAAAAGACCAAGCAGCGAAATAATTACGGTGATGCCGGCGAAAATAACTGCGCGACCAGATGTGTCGACCGCCTCAACGACCGAATCTTCGACGCTGAGACCATCGGCGAGACATTCGCGATAACGCGTGACGATGAACAACGCATAATCGATGCCAACACCGAGACCAATCATCGCCACGAGCGAAGTCGTGAAGTCAGGCATGCTCACGAGTTGGCTGGCGATGCTGA
>BJFV01000154.1 GCA_014190055.1 Actinomycetes bacterium | reverse complement strand
GAGAGTGAGAAATCAGCCATGGCTACAAGTTATCCGCGACGAAGCGTGGTGCCAGCCTTGGTGGTTTCGACGAGATAGCCAAGTGCCTGCAATTCGGCACGCAATTTGTCGGCAGTGGCGAAATCTTTTGCCGCACGGGCAGCGTCTAGTGCGGTGGCTTTTGCCTGCGCGTCAGCGTCAACTTCTTGAGCAACATCAAGTTGTAAACCAACTGCGATGCACATTTCGCGCACGGCCGACGCCACACTCGCAGCGCTTTGGTTGTCGCCTGCATCAACTGCGACGTTGGCACGACGCACAGCGTCAAACAACACGCCCATCGCCACGGGTGTATTCAAGTCGTCGTTCATCGCTGCGCGAAATGCATCGAGCGTTGCGACATCTGGTGTTGCGGTCAACGAACTAGTGCGAGCAGCAAACGAGTCGATGCCGGCAAGCGCGTTGACAGAAGCATCAATATTGTCGAGACCAACTTTGACTGGCGAACGATAATGAGTTTGCAACAACAACATTCGATAGGCGCGGGCGTCGTAACGGTCTAGCAAGTCGGGCAAGTTAGTGACGTTGCCCAAACTCTTGGACATTTTTTCGCCTTCGGTATCGACAACGAAACCGTTATGCATCCAATGATGTGCGAAATCTTTGCCAAGTGCAACTGCTTGCGCGCGTTCGTTCTCGTGATGCGGAAATCGCAAGTCAGCACCACCGCAATGCAGATCGAAACCTTCGCCAAGCAACTCAAGACTCATTACAACACACTCGCTGTGCCAACCTGGTCGACCTTCACCCCACGGCGACGGCCATGCAGGCTCGCCTGGTTTTGAAAACTTCCACAACACAAAGTCAGCAGGATGTTTCTTTTGATCGGCGCCGAACACATTGCGATCGCCACCGCCCGCCAACATGTCGTCAATCTTTTGGTGCGCGAGCAAGCCATAATCTGCCACGACGCTCGTATTCATATATATGCCGTCATCTGTGCGATAGGCAGCGTCTTTGGCAACGAGATCGGCAATTAAACCAACGATCTGCTCGACATATTCGGTTGCGCGTGGCACATCTGTCGGGCGCTTCACACCCAAGCGAGCCATCGATTCAAACCAGACGTGCTCACACTTTTGTGCAATGTCGAGCCACGGACGATTTTCGCGAGTCGCGCGGTCAATAATTTTGTCATCAATATCGGTGATGTTCGAAACAAGTCGAACCTTGACCCCCGTCCATTCGAGATAGCGACGCAAAATGTCGTAAACAAGCGTTGCTCGCCCATGACCGATATGTGGTGGCCCATAAACCGTTGGTCCACAAAGGTAAATGCTTAATTCACCAGGCACGCGCTGTTTGAGCGGGCGAATCTGCGAAGTCGCGGTGTCATACAAATTCAGCACAATGTCTAAGGCTAGGCGAGTACCGTTATTTCGTCATGTCACGCGTACCCGAGAAGCCAACAATCGATGGAGTTGAGGCTCGATTCGTAAAACAATGGGAGCAAGACGGTGTTTATCGCTTCGATCGCACAGCAAAACGTGCAGACATTTTTTCGATTGACACACCTCCGCCGACGGTTAGCGGTTCGTTACATATGGGTCATGTGTTTTCGTATACACACACTGACACTTTGGCGCGATTTTGGCGAATGCGTGGCAAATCTGTTTTTTATCCGATGGGATGGGATGACAACGGTTTGCCGACCGAGCGCAGAGTGCAAAATTTTTACGGTGTCTCGTGCGACCCGTCGCTGAAATATGTCGCGGGTTTTGAGCCGCCGTTTCGGGGTGATCCTCCGAAAGATGCAAAGCCAGTGCCAGTGTCGCGACCGAACTTCATTGAGTTATGCGATGAGCTCACCGCGCAAGACGAAAAAGTTTTTGAAGATTTGTTTCGTCGACTTGGTCTTTCAGTCGATTGGAGTTTGCTCTACACGACGATCAGCGAACACGCGCGACGAACCGCGCAAAGTGCGTTTTTGCGAAACCTCGAACGCGGCGAGGCATACACGCAAGAAGCGCCAACACTTTGGGATGTCGACTTTGGCACGGCAGTCGCACAAGCTGAACTTGAAGATCGCGAACGACCTGGTGCATTTCACAAACTGAAATTTCGCGAGGCCGCCGACGAGAGCAAAGCGATAATCGTCGAAAGCACTCGCCCAGAATTAATCGCCGCGTGCGTCGGTCTTGTTGCCCACCCTGACGACGCTCGATATAAACATTTGTTCGGCAAAAATGCAATCACACCAATTTTCGGTGTCGAAGTGCCAGTGCACCCTCACCCACTGGCACAACCCGACAAGGGTTCGGGCATTGCGATGGTTTGCACGTTCGGCGATCTCACTGACGTGATTTGGTGGCGCGAACTTAATCTCGCAACTCGCCCGACAATTGGCCGAGACGGCAGATTCGTTGCACAAGCACCAGAGGCGATGTCGACGCAAGCACAAACACAATATGCACGGCTCGCAGGCAAGTCTGTGAAGCAAGCGCAAACTTTGATAGTTGAAATGTTGCGTGAAACCGGAGAACTCACAGAAGAACCGCGCGCGATAACGCACCCAGTCAAGTTTTATGAAAAAGGTGACCGACCGCTCGAGATTGTGACAAGTCGGCAGTGGTATATCCGCAATGGTGGACGCGACGAAAAGTTGCGCGAAAAGTTATTGTCGCGCGGCAACGAACTGACGTGGCACCCAGACTTCATGCAACATCGATATGCCAACTGGGTCGGCGGGCTAAACGGCGACTGGCTCGTCAGCCGGCAGCGATATTTCGGTGTGCCGATACCACTTTGGTATCGCTTGGACGCAAACGGTGAAACCATTTACGACAAACCGATTGTGCCGAGTGTTGATCAACTGCCTGTTGACCCGAGCACTGACGTGCCTCACGGTTTCACGGCTGATCAGCGTGGCACACCAAACGGCTTTATTGGCGACCCCGACATTATGGATACTTGGGCGACATCGTCACTCACGCCGCAACTTGCTGGTCACTGGGTTGACGACCGCGAATTGTTCGAGCGAATTTTTCCGATGGATGTTCGACCGCAAGGCCACGACATCATTCGCACCTGGTTGTTTTCGACGATGGTGCGTTCAAACTTTGAACACGACGTAGCACCGTGGAAGAACGCATGTCTCTCGGGTTGGATTCTCGACCCTGATCGCAAAAAAATGTCAAAATCAAAAGGCAACGTTGTAACGCCATCAGATTTATTTGATCAATACGGCAGCGATGCGGTGCGATATTGGGCAGCGTGTGCGCGACCAGGTGTTGACACGGCATTTAGCGAAGATCAAATGAAAGTTGG
>BJFV01000153.1 GCA_014190055.1 Actinomycetes bacterium | reverse complement strand
TTCTTTGTCGATCGTGCCGTAGTTGTGTTTGAGATTTGGTTTGTCGCTCATGTTTTTGCCCCCGTGCTTCTGCTGACGCTTTACCCTGCGTTTTTCCCCTGCGACGAGCGTAGTTAGCGCCCCGCTCGCCGTTCGTGTCGCAGTTTTAATGGTGGTGGATTATGAGTTTTGGCGGCAGCGGTCGCTGCAGTAGCGAACGTTTTGCCAGTCGCGGGCCCACTTTTTTCGCCACTCGAAAGGCTTGGCGCACGTGGCACAAATTTTTGGGGCGAAACCGTTTTTAGTTTTAGCTACCCGCTTGGACTGTGACATGAGTAGAGATTAGTTGTCGAATACGTGAGTTATCATGGCGAGTGATTAAAACATCAACAACTGAAAGGCAAAGCTATGGGCACATGCGGATGCGGATACACAACTGACGAACAAAAAAACTGCAACGGCACACACAAAGTTGTGGCAGCAGTCAAGGCAGACATTGCGGCAGCGCTCGCAGCAAAAGGTCAGGCCGAAGCTTCGGAGTATGTGAAGACTTTTAAGAAAGAAAAATAAAAGCGATTTAGTAAATGGTTTCTTCGGTTTTTCTCGACAACATTCTCACTGGTCCAGTCATCGCCTTTGTCGTTGCGTTTATCGCAGCGATGTTGCGATTCGATTTCAGAATCCCAGAGGCGCTGTATTCGATTCTTTCGTTCTTCTTGCTTTTAGCAATCGGAATTAAAGGCGGAAAGGCGTTGGCAGGTGCCACGCTCGGTGAAATGATCAAGCCACTTTTGGCAACAGTTGTAATCGGTGTCGTCACGCCGCTAATTGCGTATGCGCTCTTCAAACGATTGGGCAGACTTGATGTCACAAATGCCGCAGCGTTGGCTGCGCATTATGGTTCGGTTTCGGCAGTCACCTTTGCGGTGCTGGTGATTACCCTCGAGTCGCATGATCTAACTTTTGAGAAATTTGCCGTTGGCATTCTCGCGATCCTCGAAATTGTTGGCATCGTCGTGGCGTTGCTCGTTGCACATCGGTCAACTTCTGATTCGAGTTGGAAGGCAGGTCTTTTTGAAGTGGTGCGCGGAAGAAGCATTGCAATTTTGATCGGTGGTTTGCTTATCGGATCAATAGTTGGCGCCGAGCGTCTTGCCCCAACTGACCCACTTTTTGTTGGTTTGTTTTCGGGTGCTCTGACTTTGTTTCTGATCGAGTTGGGTGCCGTCGCGGCGACTCGTGTTAAAGATGTAAAAGAAGCGGGAATAAAAGTTGTTTTTTTAAGTGTTTTGATACCTCTGATCAACGGTCTGGTCGGCGCGATTGCTGGCTCTGCGGCGGGCATGTCGACTGGGGGTGTTGCTGTGATGGCAACTCTCGCAGCGAGCGCCTCGTATATTGCTGCACCGGCTGCGGTGCGAATCGCACTGCCTGATGCGAGCCCTGGAATTTATGTAACTGCGTCAATTGGCATCACGTTTCCGTTTAACTTGCTGATTGGCATACCGATCTATATTCGACTTGCAGAGGCACTGACTTAAATTTGTTCACCATAGTGAGTGAGACAAAGAAATAGTGATAACCCTCAGCAAGAGTTAAAAGTCAATTGAGACAACAAAATGCGTGTCGCGCTGAGATAGATGTCACGGTAAGTAATCGGTGAATATGGCAATGCGAGTGGCGCGGGTGGTTTAGGTTGGGTGAGTCAAATAATCCCCAATCAAAAAGGACATATAGAAAATGAAGAAAGCAATTGCAGGAATTGCAGCCGCTCTCGTCATGCTCACAGCATGCGGTAGCGACGGCTCAAGCGAAGACACGGTAGTTGAAGAGACAGTTGCAGAATCAACTGAAATGACAGAAGCAGGCGACATTGTTGCCGTTGCAAGTTCGACAGATGGTTTCAGCACACTTGTTGCTGCTTTGACTGCTGGTGGCTTGGTTGAGACATTGCAAGGCGAAGGCCCATTCACAGTGTTCGCACCAACAGACGCAGCATTCGCAGCATTGCCAGCAGGCTTGCTCGACAAGTTGTTGTTGCCAGAGAACAAAGATGTGCTTGTCGCAATTTTGACATACCACGTTGTTGCCGGAAAAGTAATGGCAGCAGACATCATGGCCGGCGATGTAGCAACAGTTGAAGGTTCGCCTGTAACTCTTGACACGATGTCAGGCGTGAAGGTGAACGGCGCAACCGTGACAACCGCAGACGTTGCAGCAAGCAACGGTGTGATTCACGTGATTGACGCCGTACTCGTGCCGCCAACAGTAGATCTCGCATCTCTGTAAATCGGTTTTAAAAACGGGGTGTCGGGTCGAAAGACCTGGCACCCCGTTTTTTATTTGGCTGTTAGTTTTTAAGCGTGGTGAAGTTAATTGGTGTTTACGACGCTGATGCCACGTTGTTGGGCGAAGTTTCTTATTGGATTGGTGCGCGATTTGGTTTGCGGCACTGCAGTTTGTGCGACATCACGCACTCGTTGTTTCGCGAAAAGTCGCAGTGGCGCGAGTGTCAGAGCCGACTTGAACATGATTTGCATGTCGAGATCGAGACGTTTCATCGCAATGATCAGCCCGACGATGTGCGGGCGTGCATTGACGGCAAGTACCCAGCGGTTGTGATGCGCGGTGACGACGGAGCGGTTTCGATGTTTATGACCGCAAGCGAGATTGATGCGTGTGGCGCGTCGCCCGAGAAGTTTGCTGATGAGATTTCGCGGCGGCTGGCGCAATGATGCGTCGTCACCTGAATCTCAAAATTGGTTTGTTTATGAGTGTCAGTTCGCTCGCCTTGGTGGTGCCGGTTGTTGCGCCTGGTGCTCGCGGACTAAATGTGGCTGACGTTGCGAGTGCGCAACAAATGCCCGCGATGTTGTCTCCCGCGTGTTTGAACGACGGCACTGGTTGCCGCGTCGGTTCGGTCGGCCCGGGTGGCGGCGTCGTGTTTTATGACGCAGGTTCACCGCAGTGGTGGGGACGTTTTCTTGAGGCCCAACTCGAGTCGAAGCCGGCGGGTGGCCCGTGGGGCGACTTGAATGCCAAGTACACGGGACATCCTTCTTATACAAAATTAATTGGCATGGGCTACAACAATTCGTTGCTGATGTCGAATGAGCAAAATTCGGTATACGCGCGACTGGCTTCGAGCGTTTTTAAAGGCGAATTTTATTTGCCGTCAAAAGACGAACTTGATGCGCTTTACAACTATTGGAAAACTTCGGGCGATCCGCGATTGCAATACGCCGCAGCGCCGATGTGGACGTCGTCAGAGGCGAGCGCGACTTTTGCGTGGTATCAATTGTTTCAAGATGGCACGCAGTTCACTGATGCA
>BJFV01000152.1 GCA_014190055.1 Actinomycetes bacterium | reverse complement strand
AGATTCAAGACCTTGTCTGATTGCTTTTTGCATTGCACGATGCTCTAAATATGATGCGCCGCCATGAAAGCCTGGCACGACCTCTGAAGATTGGCTGACCAAGGTTTCGACGACTCCTTGTCTTCCAGATTCTCGCCTACCGATTCGCACAATCGACTCAGGCATCATCGCTTCGATTTTCGCCGCGCTCCCGACAACGCAAATTTCTTGTTCATTTCTCGATCCTTCGGCGAACATTGACAAATCGAGCATGCCACGAACTCCATTTGCGAAGTCAACTACGACGTAAGCATTGTCCAAGATGTCAGAACGTGCGCCATCGTAGATTTCATCAAGATGATTTACGTCTTGTGAGCCCGATGCATAAACACTGACCGGCCGAGACTTTGCAATTAGTGTCATGACGTCAAAGAAGTGGCAGCACTTTTCAACTAATGTTCCGCCAGTGTTCTTCGAGAACCTGTTCCAATTGTCCACCTTTTTGAGAAACGGAAATCGATGCTCGCGAATAGCGATCATTTTGACGTCGCCACAAACACCAGAATCAACTTCATCTATTAGACGAGCAGTTGGCGCCATAAAGCGATATTCGAGACCAACCCACACGACTCGCCCATGTTTCCGGTGTTGCCGTTCGACTTCAATCATCGACTGACACTCTGCAACATTGATGCCCAAGGGTTTTTCAATTAAGACATGCGCATCACGCTCAATGACATCTTCGAATATCGATCGATGCATATGATTCGGCGTGGCAATCACAACGACATCTAGTTGCTCATTTGCCAGCATTTCTCGGAAATCGCTGTAACTCGTTGCTTCACCCACAAGGCGATTTGCGTTACTTCTACTGGCTGCATTGGTATCTGCATAGGCAACTACTGCGCACCCATCGATGGCCATCAGGTTTCTAATGTGCTCGCAGCCCATCATGCCCACGCCAATGATGCCGTACCGCAAAGATTGGCTTGAAGAAGTCATTGCCCAAGACTAGGTCGCTAACATCGCAGCATGAGCGAAACGCTGAATGATCGACTTTATTTTCGGCAGTTGTTATCAGGACGTGACTTCGCCCAACGCGATCAAGTAGCAGCACAGATGGTCAATTTTGTTTATCTAATTGGCGATCGTAAGACGCGAGAATGCATTGTCGTAGACCCGGCGTACGCAGTCGATGACATCTTGAATATTGTTGAACAAGACTCAATGAAACTGACTGGGGTCTTGGCTACGCACTACCACCCAGACCATGTGGGAGGCTCAATGATGGGCATGAAGATTCAGGGTGTTGCTGACCTCCTTGAAAAAACTCAAGTACCAATTCACATCAACAAGCATGAGACGAAATGGGTCGCTCGCACCACTGGACTTGACGAAAAAGACCTCGTCCAACATGAGGGTGGTGACAAGATCTCAGTTGGCGATGTTGCAATTACTTTCGTGCATACGCCAGGTCATACCCCTGGGAGTCAATGCTTTTTAGTCGAACAACGTCTAGTTGCAGGAGACACTTTGTTTCTAGACGGTTGCGGACGAACTGATCTGCCAGGAGGCAACCCGGGCGACCTTTACACGAGTCTTCAAACACTCGCCTCGTTGCCTCGCGAGACAATCGTTTGCCCTGGACACCAATATTCGGCATTGCCATCGGCGAATTTAGGCGACGTTGTCTCTACAAATCATGTCTTTAGACCCAGTAGTCAACAACAGTGGCTTGAGTGGTTTGGGCACTAACCGAAAATTGCGTTTGCAATCGCGCTGAGACCAGTTGCAAAAAGTAAGACCAAAACTAGATTACGAAAATGATCCGGATCAATACGGCTACGAAGTCGAATACCGAGCCAAATACCAAGACCCATCACCGGAATTGCTAAACCTGCAAGCAACATGACCTCGCCAGTGACTTTGCCTGCGATGGCGAAAGTTATCAAAGTGAGAAGATTCAAAACTGTGAATACTCGATTTAAGATCGCACGAAAGTTTTCAGGAGAATAGTGCCGTGCGTGAAGCAAGAAAACTAATGGCGGGCCGTTAGTTGAGGTTGAAGTCGAAAGCACACCCGCAATGACACCCATCGAATAGTCGAAGGCAACTGGCAGCCTGCGTAAATCAAATTCTCTCGAACTCAAAAAGACTCCGATGAAAACAAAGATTCCAAGCAAACCCTTCATCAGTCGTGGGTCGAGATTGTTTAACAGCCACAATCCAAATGGCATCCCGAAAAGAGCCGAAAGAATTAGCCGTTGAGAGACGGCTCGAGCCGAGATTGCTCTCGATTCATACCACTGAATGCTGCAACTAACCGTTGAAACTGCCGTCGCAGTCACGACGGCGACTGGCAAGTCGACAAAAAAGATCATCAACGGCACCGAGATAAGCCCAAAACCAAAACCGAACAACGCCTGAATGACCGCTGCTCCAAAAACTATTACAGCTACTGCCAAGAATTGAGCTAACGACATTTGATACTTCTCATCTAATTTTCGTTATGGCGCTAACTAAACAGTGCCGCTAGTGCAGACTCAAATATCTGAGTGTGAGTGTCAATGTCGGTCTCGTTATGAAATGGTGACAACAAAGCCATATTGTGAAACGGCGTCAGCAAAACACCGCGATTGAGTGCCCAAAGATGCATGAAGTTTTCAAGCTCTGGGTCGACACCAGCCGCCGCTTGTGCCCCATTCTTGGGCGACGGGCAGAACCAATATTCGGCTCGACAACCTAACTGCTGCACACTCCAGTCAAGATCGTATTTCTGAATCGAATTCTCAACGCCTTTTGCCCATCTCGTAGCAAGTCGAATGGTTCTTTCAAACTGTTCGGGCAACAATGCATTCGAAAGTGTTGCGCGCACAGCTGCCATCGCCAAGACACTTCCAGAAAGTGTGCCGCCCAAGCCTGAAACATCTACGTCGTGACTCAATAGCGACTCTTCAGCTCGTGCCGCAAGATCTTGCGACATTCCGTATGCAGCAACAGGAATACCACCGCCGATCGTCTTTCCGATCACGAGCATGTCTGGTTCGAGGTTCCAAAATTTTGTTGCTCCGCCGGGGCCAGCACAAATTGTGTGCGTCTCGTCAACGATAAGTATGACGCCGTGCTTGCGAGTAAGTTCGCGTACTCCCGAGAGATAGCCAGGCTCAGGCAGCACGATACCGATATTGGTAAGTGCAGGTTCGATCAGCATGCAAGCAACATCACCAAAACTAAGTTGCTTTTCTAGTGCTTCAAGATCGTTATAGGGCACAACGCGTGTTGTTAGTGAAGGATGAACTTGCGGTCCTATCGCACCGTAGCGAGAAACCGTCTCGCCATTGGCATCAGCAACAA
>BJFV01000151.1 GCA_014190055.1 Actinomycetes bacterium | reverse complement strand
GATTCGAAGTCGCCTCGTCGAGCACAAGCACTGCTGGGTCGACGAGTGCGGCACGAGCAAGCGCAACCAATTGACGCTCGCCGGCCGACAATCGGCTGCCACGTTCGCGAACTTCGGTATCTAAACCGTCAGCAAATTGTGCGAAGTGTTCGGTTGCACCAATTGCTGCGATCGCCGCTTCGATTTCGGCGTCGGTTGCATCGGCGCGGGCGATGCGCAAGTTGTCGCGAATTGATCCGTTAAACAAAAAACCTTCTTGCGGCACAACAGCGATGCGTTCGCGAAGTGATGTCATCGTCGCCATCGTCAAATTGACGCCACCATATTCAACGGTGCCACTTTGTGGGTCATAAAGTCGCGCCATTAATTTTGCCAGCGTCGACTTGCCTGCGCCCGTCGGGCCAACGAGTGCAAGTTTTTCGCCGACGCCGACTTTGATCGACACGCCATCTAAAGCGGGTGAATCTGCACCTGCATATGTAAACGAAATATTGGTGACTTTGAGTTCGCCCGACTTCGGCAAGTCGACTGCCGAATGATGTTCGTCGACCTCGGGTTTCGCATCGAGGATTGCAAAGAGTTTGCTTAACGCAGCACCCGCAGATTGCACTGTGTTGTAAAGCTGCGAAAGCTGTTGCACTGGGTCGAACAAACTTGACAGCAACAAAACAAAAGCAACAACAGTGCCGAGTGTGACGGTGCCACGGTGAGCAAACCAACCACCGATGCCGATCATCAATGCGCTGGCGAGAACGCCAGAAAATTCAACTAGCGCGAAATACCAAGTTGAAACTCGCACACTCTTTTCGTGGGCAGCAAACAACGATCGATTTGATGTCTTGAACTTGCGCTTGACTTCATCTTCTTGGGCGTATGCCTGAATTACGCGAACGGTTGTAATGCCCTCTTGCAGAGCCGAGAGGTTGGCGCCGACGCGCTCGCGCACAGTTAGATAAGCGCGGTTTGAGTCGCGCTGAAACTTAATTGAGGAGAAAACTAGCATCGGCATAACCAACAAGGCGACAATCGTCAATTGCCAACTGAGAAACAGCAACACAACAATCGAAAAGACGAGCATCAAAACTGCCGACAAAAATTGCAGCAAACCCCATTGCACGAGTTCTGACATTGATTCGATGTCGGCCGTCATTCGCGCAACTAACACACCAGCTTTATTGCGATCGAAAAACGCCATCGACTGACGTTGCATTTGACGAAACACTGCAAGTCGCAATAGTCGCAAGAACGACTCACCTGTTCTATTGACATAAACGAACAACATTCGACCAAATACATATGTGAATGAGACGACGACTAAATACAAACCGACCGACAGGTTCAACGCACCAAAGTCACGTGCTCTGATACCCGCGTCGATGCCGTGACGAACGATGACAGGTGCCGACAGCGTTGTAGAGGTTGTGACCATTACGCAACCAAATGCGATATACATCGTCTTTCGAAACGGTGCGGCCATTTTGAACACACGACCCAAAATCGTGCGGGCTTGGGCACGACTGAGGCGATCTTCGTCGCTGACCCCGCCGGCATGCCACATGTTATTTAGCCGCCACTTTTTCAGTCGCGGTTTTGGCTTGTTGCATGCTTGCAAGCACTTCGCGATATCGGGCATTATCTGCCACAAGTTCATCGTGTTTGCCGATTGCGGCAACTGTTTGATCGTCAATGAACACAACTCGCGATGCCAAAGCGATCGTGCCCGGTCGATGAGCAATCACAATCGTGGTGCGACCCGACATCACGGTGCGCATCGCATCGCGAATTTCGCCTTCTTTGCTTGGGTCAACCGCACTCGTTGCGTCGTCAAGAACCAAAACTCGCGGATCAGAAATGATCGCGCGTGCAATCGCGATGCGCTGTCGCTGACCACCAGAAAGCGAAAAGCCTCGCTCACCGATCACCGTGTCGTAGCCATTTGGAAGTTGCAAAATAAATTCGTGCGCGCCAGCAAGTTTGGCCGCTCGTTCTAGATCTGCCTGCGCCGCATCAGGCTTAGCAAATGCGATATTGCTTTTTACTGAATCGTTAAACAACACTGTGTCTTCAAACACAACACCGATCTGCTGACGTAGATCGCGAAGTTTAAGTTTGCGAACATCAACGCCGTCTAAGAAGACGTGTCCACTGTTGGTGTCATAAAAGCGCAGCAACAATCGCGCCACTGTCGACTTACCTGACGCAGTTGCACCAACAATCGCAATCGACTCACCGGCGGCGATTTCAAGATTGAAATTTTTAAGAACTGGGCGCTCGGCGTCGTAGCCAAACTGCACGTGGTCGAACTTGACCGCACCAAGTTGTTTGCCATTTTGTGATGGCAAATCACGCGCCACTTGTGGGTCGGTAATTGTCGAACTAGTCGACAAAACTTCGTGAATGCGCACAAGCGCGGACGCCGCACGCTGACCAAGAGCGATGATCATGCCGACGTTGCGCAACGGCCACACCAAAAGTGTTAGATAAACATTGAATGCAACAAGATCACCGATCGAAATTTGCCCTGACAAAACTCGATGACCACCGACGCCGAGCACGCCGACCGCGCCGAGCGCAGGCAAAATATCGATTGCTGGCATAAAGTTGCTGCGAATCTTTGCGGCTTTCATCGACTCGGCAAAAATATCGTCAGCTTCTTTTGAAAGCTTGTCAAACTGCACTTGCTCAGCGCCAAAACCTTTGACAACACGCACACCTGCAACTGACTCTTCAACGACGTTGGCGAGTTGTGCCTGTTCTGCCTGCACGGCAAGCGATGCCGGATGAATGCGATTGCTAAATCGGCGCGCCGAGAGATTAACGAATGGCAATGGCGCCATCGCCACAATCGCCAATATTGGGTCGGTGATAAACAAGATTGTGGCTACAGCGATGATCTGAATCACGTTCGACATCGTGATCGGAATCATCACGATGAATCCTTGAATTTGCATCAAGTCGCTTGAAGCGCGACTCATCAATTGACCAGTTTGCGCCTTGTCGTGATAGCCAATGTTCAAATCGAGAACATGACTGAAAAGTCGCTCGCGCAAAAGCGTTTCAGCCCAACGACTTTCACGAAATGCGACATATCGACGAAAGCCAGACAAAATGCCGGTGAGCACACCAAGACCAGCAATGATCAACGCCCATTTCAATAGTGGCCCGTTCTTTTCGATGCCATCGTTGATCGCGAGTTTTGTAACTTGCGGAATCGCAACTTTGAACGCTGCCCACGACGTGCCGATGAGTCCGCCGATAATCAGATTGCGGCGCTGATCACGCAACAAACCACGCAGAAGTTTCCAGCCTTCGCTGCGTTGGGCTTGCTCAAATTCGAGACGCGCTGATACCTCAG
>BJFV01000150.1 GCA_014190055.1 Actinomycetes bacterium | reverse complement strand
TAACTTTTTTTACGGGCGAAGGTGCTTCATCGGGAGCAAGCGAGACAGAGCGCATTCTTCAGCGACTCTCTGACGGTATTCGCCTGGGAATAATTATCGCTATGTGTTCAGTCGGCTTGTCATTGGTGTTTGGTACAACAGGACTCACAAATTTTGCTCACGGCGAGATGGTGACGTTTGGCGGATTGATGGCATTTTTCTTTAACGTCATCCTCGAGATTCCAATTTTGATCTCTGGTCCAGTAGTCATTGTTTTAGGAGGTTTATTTGGTTTGCTCTTCAATTGGGGAATATTCGCGCGTCTTACAAAGCGCGGTATCGGTTTAATTTCTCAACTCGTTGTAACTGTTGGTTTGTCGATTATGTTGCGCAACATCTATTTGTTTCAATTTGGTGGGCGCACTAAACAGCTTTCTAGTTATTCGAAGCAAGTCAATATCGAAATTGGGCCTATCGGTATAACGCCACGAGATCTAACGACTGCAATTCTCGGAATAATCATCTTGGTGAGTGTCGCACTCTTTTTGCAGCGATCTCGACTCGGCAAGGCGATTCGGGCAGTGAGCGACAACGTTCAGTTGGCATCGGCAACGGGTATCGATACACGTAAAGTGATCAAAATTGTTTGGTTCGCTGGCGGTGCACTGGCTGCTACCGGTGGCATTTTCCGCGGTCTTGATGAGCAAGTCAGTTTTTCAATGGGTTCAGACTTGTTGTTTTTAATGTTTGCAGGCATCACTCTCGGGGGACTTGGGTCGGCTTTCGGCGCACTAATCGGTGGCTTTTTCATCGGCATTTTCGTCGAGATGTCGTCGCTCTTTGTACCAAGCGAATTAAAAGTTGCCCCAGCACTTTTCATTTTGATCGTGGTTCTTATCGTTCGACCACAGGGAATCTTGGGCAAGAGTCAGAGGGTTGGCTGATATGGACTGGAATCAAATTTTTCAGAACACAGTTCGCGCGGCCGTTGGCGTTGACGCCATCTATTTTGCGATCGCCGCCATTGGTCTCAATGTTCAGTTTGGGTACACAGGTCTTGTCAACTTTGGACAGGCAGCATTTATGGCTTGTGGCTCTTACGGTCTCGGAATGACCGCGCAGTATTTCGGTATCGGTCTTTGGTGGGGTATACCGCTCGGCATTGTTTGTGTCATTGTTTTGGCGCTGATAGTTGGCATTCCCACGCTTCGACTAAGAGCAGATTATTTGGCAATCGTCACCATTGCGACGGCAGAAATTGTTCGACTCTTCGTGCGGTCGGTGAAGTTCAATAAAGTATTTGGTGGCACCGAAGGAATAAGTAACTTCAGTCGAGAATACCGAGACTTAAATCCGTTCGAACCTGGTCGAACTTATGGTTTTGCTCCATTTCGATTTAGTGGCTACACGTTGATCACGATCATTGTTGGTTGGGTTCTTGTCGCTATTTTCGCAACACTTGTATGGCAACTGATGCGCAGTCCGTGGGGCCGAGTAATCAAGGGCATTCGTGAGGATGAAGACGCAGTAAGAAGTCTCGGCAAAAACGTTTACGCCTACAAAATGCAGTCATTAATTATCGGTGGAATCATCGGCATGTTCGCGGGCATGGTTCTTGCGCTAGACCGTGGTTCGGTACAGCCAGACAATTACAGCCGCGACGTCACTTTCTATGTGCTTACAGCACTGGTTTTAGGTGGCTTAGCAAAAGTTTCGGGTTCAATATTCGGATCAATGTTGTTTTGGGTTCTGTTTGTACTCTCAGACAACATCTTAAGAGAAATTACGAGAAATGGCCCACTTCGTATTGGTGATTTCACAGTTATTCAAAGTACGCAGGTCGGTGCGGTTAATTACATGTTCGTGGGTCTCGGACTCATGCTTTTGATGACCTATCGCCCTCAGGGATTGTTTGGAAATCGCAAAGAGATGGCACTTGATGGTCGCTGATCGAACTTACAGTGAGACTGCACGCGTCGCACGTGCTGCGCTTGCATCGGTTGAAGCAACGCCGGGTGTGAAGAAACCTGATTCAATTTTGAGCGTCGATGGAGTGCGCAGACATTTCGGGGGAATCGTGGCTGTAGATGTAAAGCATCTCGAAGTTCAACGTGGTTCAATCACCGCGTTGATTGGCCCGAATGGAGCGGGCAAAACAACTCTATTTAATTTGCTCTCAGGCTTTGACACGCCTGATGTAGGCGAGTGGCGCTTTGATGGTCACAACATGAGTCGCGTCGTTGCACATAAAACCGCAAGTATGGGCATGGTTCGAACATTTCAGTTGACGAAGAGTCTGACCAAGATGTCTGTAATCGAGAACATGAAGCTTGGCGCAATGCACCAAGCCGGTGAAAAATGGTGGAACGGTTTGTTTCCATTTGTCTGGAAGTCTCAAGAGAAGAAGATTGAAGAGCGAGCCGATGCCTTGCTCACACGCTTCAAGATGGACCATATGCGAAATGAATACGCAGGCACACTTTCAGGTGGTCAGCGAAAACTACTCGAGATGGCACGTGCTCTGATGACACAACCAAGATTGGTCATGCTTGACGAACCGATGGCAGGTGTGAACCCTGCATTGAAACAAAGCCTTAACGAACATATTCGTGGTTTGCGTGATGATGGCATGACTGTGCTTTTTGTAGAGCACGACATGGATATGGTCAACGATGTTGCCGACTGGGTTGTCGTAATGGCAGAAGGAATGTTGATCGCCGAGGGCACACCCGAACAGATCGGAAATAATCCGCAAGTTATTGAGGCTTATCTAGGAAGTCATCAGGGTAAATCTCTCTTAGAGGAGAAATCATGAGCAAGAGTGTGCTCAATGTTCATGAACTAGTCGCTGGTTATATTCCCGAAGTGAACATTTTAAATGGTTGCAACGTGACCGTTTCGGAAGGCGAGTTTGTTGGCATCATCGGACCAAACGGTGCGGGTAAGTCCACCGTATTAAAAGCAATTTTGGGCGAGTGTTCGGTGCGCAGTGGTTCAGTGATGCTTGGCGACACCAACATCACAGGGCATCGATCGCATGAACTTGTCGAACGCGGAGTCGGATACGTACCCCAGAATCGAAATGTTTTTCCGAGTTTGACCGTAACCGAGAATCTTGAAATGGGTTGTTTTTTGAAACCGGAGAATTTCAAAACCCGATTCGAGTATGTGACGAATCTGTTTCCACGGTTGCTTGATCGAGCCGCTGTAAAGGCTGGTTCGCTTTCGGGCGGGGAGCGTCAAATGGTCGCAATGGGTCGTGCGTTAATGATGGAACCAAAATTATTGTTGCTTGACGAGCCATCTGCTGGTCTGTCACCAGTTTTACAAGATGAAGTTTTCGTTCAGTGCAAGAAAATCAACGCCGAAGGCATCGCCATTCTGATGGTCG
>BJFV01000149.1 GCA_014190055.1 Actinomycetes bacterium | reverse complement strand
TCTTGACTTCGAACCGCACCCGCGATGTGCACGATGCGCTCAAGCGTCGATGTCTCTATCACTGGGTCGAGCACCCTGACTTTGATCGCGAAGTCGAAATCGTCAAACGACGCGTGCCTCAAGTTGCTGAGACTCTCGCTCGTCAAGTCGCGGCCGCCGTCGAAGCGCTGCGCAAAATGCAACTCTACAAACCACCAGGTGTCGCCGAAACAATCGACTGGGCAACTGCACTCGGTCGTCTTGGTGTCGGCGAACTCGACGAATCGGTAGTGCAAGCAACACTGGGCACCGTGCTCAAATACCGCGAAGACCACGAGCGTGTGCGCGAAAGCGGCGTTGCCACACTCGTTAAACAAGCCTTTGAACGGGGCTTGTACAGCAACTGATGAACACATCGTCACCTGCCCACAAAATGGCGGTGGCATTTGCCCGTATCTTGCGCGGTGCCGGCATCGATGTACCTCTTGACTCGGTGATTGTTTTCGTCAGTGCGTTGAGCAAAGTCGGTCTCGAAAATCGTGATGATGTTTATTGGGCAGCATACGCAACTCTCATTCGCCGCCACGAAGACTCTCCGATATTTGATCGTGCATTCGCCATTTTTTGGGATCAACTAATCGCCGTTGATACAGCAACATATGAGCAACAGACCGAGTCTGTGACGCTGTTGATCGACAGCGAAGACACAAACAACGATGACTCGAATGCAGCACCAGTTGACGAAGAAGAAAATACGCTTACTTTGAGATTCTCGAGCATCGAAACACTGCGTGAAAAAGATTTTGCTGCATACAGCGAAACTGAATTGCGTGAAGCAGAGCAATTTATGTCGAGTTTGAAACTCGCAGGGCCACCAAAGCGCTCGTTGCGACTTCAAAAAGCTAATCGCAAAGGCTCGCGACACGATATTCGTCGCACGATGCGTGCGGTATTGCAAAATGATGGCGAACCAATCGAGAGATATTGGCGCGAGCCGAGCACAAAGCTGCGACGACTAGTTGTATTGCTCGACATCTCAGGCTCAATGGAGCCTTACGCGAGAGCATTATTGCGATTTATGCACGCTGCAGTGGTCGGTCGTCAACGCGTTGAGGCATTCACACTCGGCACTCGCCTGACTCGCATCACACGCGAACTCGCAAATCGCGACCCAGATCGCGCACTGGCTCGCACTTCAGCTCAAGTTTCAGACTGGAGTGGCGGCACTCGTCTAGGTGAATGTCTGCAGAACTTCAACGACAATTGGGGCGTTGGGTCACTTGCACGCGGCTCGATTTTTGTAATTCTGTCGGACGGTTGGGATCGTGGCGAGCCTCAAGTGCTAGCCGAACAAATGCTGCGCCTACAGCGGGTGGCGTATCGCGTCATCTGGGTTAATCCATTAAAAGTTAGCCCGGGCTATGCACCGCTCGCCCGTGGCATGGCTGCAGCGATGCCCTACATTGATGACTTCGTTGAAGGGCATTCACTCGATGCACTTCGCGAACTAACTGCAGTTATCGCGCGTGATTCGCGAGAGTCAACCGAGATGCGAAAGGTCGTAAGTAATGCGTGAAATTTTGGGTGATATCGACCGTTGGCGTACTCAGAATAAACGCATCGCCGTCGCACGTGTTGTCGACATCGAAGGCTCAGGGCCACGCGACCCTGGTGCAGCAATGGCCGTCAGCGAAGATGGCGAAGTTTGTGGCTCTGTGTCGGGCGGTTGTGTCGAAGGTGCCGTTGTTGCCGAAGCGTTAGAAATTTTGAAAAGCAATAGCCCTGGGCGACTAGTTAAGTTCGGCTACTCAGACGACGAGGCTTTTGCCGTTGGTTTAACTTGTGGCGGCACGGTTCACCTTTTCATTCAGCCGCTGACTTGGTGATAGCAACTTCATGATTTATTCAGCACTTGCCGACAGAATTCGCAATAACAAGCCGGTTGTTTTGCTGACAGTAATTGACGGCCCAAACACGGGCGCAACACTTTTGGTTGCACCTGACCAAGAAAAAATTGAAACGCTTGGCTCTCTTGGCGATAGCGAACTTGACAGAGTTGCGTCGCGCGATGCACTCGGCGAACTCGAGGCTGGTCGCACAAGCGTGCGCAACTACGGACCATCTGGGCAAGTTACGCCAGAAGATTTGCAAGACACACCAATTGTGCGCGTTTTCGTCGAATCATTTTCACCGCCACCACAGATGATTATTTTCGGTGCCGTTGACTTCACTGCGGCACTCGCCCGCGTGGCAAAAGTTCTTGGCTACTACGTCGTGGTCTGCGATGCGCGCGAAGTGTTCGCGACCAAGCGCAGATTTCCAATGGCTGACGAAGTGCTCGTCACTTGGCCAACACCTGTTCTGGCCGAACGCGGACCAAATCTCGGTGCGCGAGACGCAATTTGCATTCTCACACACGATCCGAAATTTGACGTGCCAGCCATTCAGGGTGCGCTCGCAACTTCTGTTGGGTATATCGGTGTCATGGGTAGCCGCAAGACTCACGCAAAACGACTCGAGCGACTCGCCGAGGTCGGCATTACAGAACCAAAAGATCTCGCTCGGCTGATGTCGCCGATTGGTTTAGACATTGGCTCACGCACCCCCGAAGAAACAGCAATTTCGATTTGTGCCGAAATCATCGGCAAACGGGTCGGGCGAACCGTGCCATCACTTGCTAACAGTGAAGGCCCAATTCACAGATAAATTTTGTGAGAAAGTTATGCCGCTGGGCTGACCCAACGAACCCAGTTGACTCGCGACTCGTTGATCTCATGCACTTCAACACTTCGACCATTTGTTGGTGATTGAATTACCAAATTCTCAAAACCGAGCGACATCGAAATATGCCCCGGATACCACGCCAGGTCACCGAGTTGCACTTCGCTCGCCTTGACGCGTTCGCCGAAAGCGTATTGCTGAGCCGAGCCGCGCGGCATCTTGATGCCGGCATTCGACCATGCGAATTTGATCAACGCCGAACAGTCAAGTGCTTTGCCTGGCTCGTCTGCGTTTGTCTTATATGGCACACCAAGTTGAGTAAGTGCGGCGAACAAAACTTTTTGCCGCGAGAGATCTGACTGCAGCCAAGCACGCTCTAAGTTTTTGCTGTCGACTTCAAGGTGCTCAGCAATGACGACTGAAATACTTTTAATCCAGCGTGAGGCGACATCGCGCTGCTCAATTGGGCTGACCTCACTTGCCGACTCAAGGGCGATTATTGCCTGCCGTGCTTGCATTGCCACCCATGCGGACTCAATGGCGGGCATGGGCTTTGCCTCAACCGTCTCAACTTTCGTCAGCCCGAGGGTCAGCACTGATGGAACGAGGCCAAAAGACAAGAAAAGTGCTAGTACTAAAGCTCGACAGGCAACCCTGGCGAATTTTGGATAATACGAAACTCGAGGTGTCATGT
>BJFV01000148.1 GCA_014190055.1 Actinomycetes bacterium | reverse complement strand
CTCGTGGCGTCGTCAGTGGCTCGCTGAGAAAAATAATGCCCATCATGATGGCCAGTACTGGCTCGATGGTGGTGATTACTGACAGCATGCTGGGGCCAACGCGCTTCATGCCGGCAAATGAAAACATGAAAGGCACCACCGTGCCGAACAATGCGAAGGCGCCTATGTATAACCAACTCTTGGTATTTGACGGAAATTCAACCGTTAAATCAAACGGCAAAATTGCACAAATTAACCAATAGCCAAGCGATGCGCCGATGTTGATGAACGTGACACCCGTTAGCAGGTCGGTCTTTTTAAGCGTGTGTGAAAGACCGAGAAGATAGAAGGCAAAAAGAAACGCAGAAATAAAAATCAAAGTGATTGCGCCACTCGAACCACTCTTGACCTGCCCCGTCGTAATTGCAATACCTGTGATCGAAAAGAAGAGTGAGACGACGATATTGCGTGACGGTCGCTTTTTGTAAATAATCCATGAGATAAAAACCACAACAAGCGGATTGCAATACCAAATAACGATTGCCAAGCCGGTGTCAATATCTTCGATGGCCAAGAAGTAGGTGAACGAGACAGTAGTGATACCGAGCGCACCAACTGCGAACATTTCAAGAAGCAAACTAAACGAAGGTAGCGGCGCTTGGCGCATTAAAATTTGCCGAGCCACCAGCATGAAAACGCTTGCAATCGTAAATCGAATTGTCATAACGCCAAGCGCGTTTGTGCCTGCGTCGTATGCATACTTTGCCAGAGTTGGGCCGATTGAAAAACCAAGACTCGACATCATGACGAGTGCCGTACCGATTACTCTTTGGTTTTTTAGCACCTTCAAAATCTAGTGCGCACAGTTTGTCTCGGCGTGTAGTCTCGGTGGTTATGAATAACTCTTCGAATGAAGATTTTGCCGACATTGTTAGTTCAAATTCGCAGTTCGTCACGAATTTTCAAGACGAGCACTTAACGGGCACAGCGCGTCGGGGTTTGGCAATCGTGACCTGTATGGACTCGCGGATAAACCCGTTGGCTGTAGTTGGCATGAAATCAGGCGATGCCAAGATTTTGCGAAACGCGGGCGCCCGGGTTACCGACGACATGCTTCGCACTTTGGTGTTGGCGACATATCTTCTCGGAGTTGAGAGGGTCTTGGTGATGCCGCATACCGATTGCCGAATGGCGAGCGGAGACGAAGAGTCAATTCATCGCAGCATTGAAACTAAGCACGGCATTGACACGCGAGGGGTTCAATTCAAAATGGTGACAGATCAACGTGCGGCACTTGCAGCTGATGTCGCCAGTATTCGTAGCTATGAGATTTTGCCCAAAACTTTGAAGGTCGCAGGGGCAATTTACGATGTTAAATCGGGACGGCTCGAGTTTATTGATTGTTAAGAAATATTAAGAAGCCCCACGCCGATAGCTGAGAGCGTGGCGACAAGTATCCAAGAGATTAAGCCGAGTGCAAGCGGGCGAGTGCCGACACGACGAAGTTTTTTTGCGTCGACACCTGCGCCAAGACCAACAAGTGCGCACGCAAGCAACGACTTTTCAACCCACTTGACATTTGAGAGAAACTCGCTTGGCAAGTCAAAAGACGAGTTGACCGATATCGCAGCGATGAAGCCGATAATGAAAAGAGGAACAATTGGCGGAAGTTTTGCTTTCTGGGTTTTCGCGTCACTGACATTTGTGTGGATTAATTGTTGGCGGCGAGAAAAACTAACAGCGGCTACCAGTGGCGCAAGAAGCATGACTCGCGTTAGTTTGACGACGATCGCAGCGTTTTTAGCATCATCGTTGCCTGATGCGGCAGTTGCAACAGTTTGGGCAACATCGTGAACGCTGGCGCCAACCCATGAGCCGAACTCTGCACCACTAAAGCCAATTACTTCACCGATTGCCGGCAAAAGAAAAATCGCAAGAGTGCCGCAGATTGTTACGAGAGCGATTGCGTAAGCCATGTCGTCATCGTCGGCGTCGCTAACAGGTCGCATCGCTGCAATTGCTGAAGCGCCACAGATCGAAAAACCAGTTGCGACGAGCAGGCTCAAGCCAGACGACAAGCCCATCTTTTTACCCAGCCATTGTGTGCCAACAAATGTGACTGCGACAACGACGACCACTAACGCCAATCCGGGTGCTCCAAGTTCGCGTACTTGAGAGAATGAAAGTTGTAGACCAAGCAAGACGATGCCGAGCCGCAGCAAGTTTCGCGCCGCAAAGCCGAGGCCCACACGGCATGTTTCGGGTAACAAACCAAAATTAGAGACCAGGGCTCCGAGTACCACTGCAACTACCAATGGTGAGATGATGATTGGTGTCTTGTTTTTGACAACGTATTCGACAACGAACGCAACTGAGGCAATCATCGCGGCAGCTGCGAGACCAGGCAAGTGTTTTGTCGTCAACATCGCACCACGAGATTAGTGCTCAAAATAAAAGAGCCCTGGCCTAAGCCAGGGCTCTTTCGAAATACTTCGCGATTTAAGCTTCGCGATAACCTTCGGCCTTTGAGCGGGCGATTGCGATGCCCAAGATCAAAAGACCATAACCTGGCTTAGCCAATACGTCGGCAACTGTGTAACCGACTTGGATAAGAGTTGACGAGTCGCCAGCTGAGAGGTCAAGTGCCTTGGCCAAGAAACTCTCGCTATCACCCAAGAGGTAAGCAATTGGATAAACCGACCAAGTCACCAACAACACATAGCGAAGGTTGTTGAGCTTCTTGCCGATTTCTCCCGATTGACCCTTGAGGGCTTTGCCAACTTCTCCTGCGAACAAGTTCCAGAGGATGTAGACAAAGAAGACCATCGAAACAATGAACCAGATCATGCTGGCATCACTGCCTGCTGCGGCTGTCTCGCCTGGATAACCAGTTGCGATCATCAACAAAGCCGCGACTGCAAGTTTCATTGTCAAGCCACTTGCTTTTTCTTTTGCGACGCCCGAGACGACTACGAGTTCTGATACAAGTAGTGGCACTGTGAGCAGCCAGTCTGCATAGCGGTAACCTTCGTTCCAAGGCGCGCCATCGGCGAAATTGCTGAACATTCTCCAGTAGTGATAGGCGGCAATACCGCAAATCATTGCTGACATTGTTACCGCGCTGCGATAAGCAGGCGAAACTCGACTTCGTGACACCAAATAGTAAACAAACGAGATTGCCATCGCTGCTACGGCGAAAGAAAACGCGTTGTACACCAATTGGTCATTGCCTGTAACAAGCTTTTCCATTTGTGTCCTCCGGTAGTTATTGCAGAGACTCTGGCCACATATTTGCGACCTTAAAGAATCCCCAAGAGATATATAAGCACAGTCAGGCCAGCCATACGATCTCTGGAAGCCTCTAAAACCCTTGTTTGATAGGGCTTGGTAGGGTTTGTGCATGGCAAACATTGCGGCTGCGGTTCGACGCAAGGTTGCCAACTGGACAGTCACGGCTGTGCGAAAAGACGGCTCGCAAGCCAGCAAGCCCGACGTTTTGGTTACTGAAGAGCC
>BJFV01000147.1 GCA_014190055.1 Actinomycetes bacterium | reverse complement strand
TCGACTTCGAACTTGTCCCATAGGCCAAGACCGTTGTAGTCGGCATCCATATCGGCAAGTTCGCGACCAAAACGATCGGTGAACACGTTGTCACTGCGAAAGGTGACTTGAGCAATCATGCGCGCGATTGCCAAACCTTGCCACGGGCCTTCGCCAACTGGTGCATCGTAATAATCTCCGCCTCGCCATTTCGGATCAAGGCGAATTGCGCGACGCCCGATCGCGCCCCATGCAATTTGTTGCGCCGTGGCCTGCAAGCACGTTGCAATCGGTATCGCGGTTCGCAAACGATGCGGAAATGTAATTGCCCATTCGAGCACTTGCATGCCGCCCATTGATCCACCAATTACCGAGTGCCAAACATCGATGCCAAGCATGTCGCTAACGCGCACTTGCGCACGCACCATGTCGCGCACAGTGATAACCGGAAATCGCGAACCATACGGCTTGCCATCTTGCGGATGATTCGACGCAGGGCCAGTTGTGCCTTGGCAACCGCCAAGCGAATTCGTACACACAACAAACCATTTGTTTGTATCGATTGCACAATTCGGGCCAACGAGACCCTCCCACCAACCGGGTGTCGGTGTGCCTTCTTCGGCGCTACCAGCAGCATGCGAATCACCTGTCCATGCGTGACACAACAAAATTGCATTCGACTTTTCTGCGTTTAGCTCGCCCCACGTTTCGTAAGCAACGGTGACGTCTTGCAAAGTTTTCGAGTTATCTAACGCAATTGGTCGCTCAGCGGGAAAGTGCAAAAACTTTCGCGTGCCAGACGGCAGCCCAGCATGCCACGCGCCAGTCGCGGGATAATCATGTCTGGTCATCGCTGAACTCGTTTCTTAAATCGTGCGCGAGTTGCAAGATTTGCATTTAGAGTTCGGCCCGTTGCTCAGCTTTCGCTGAGCCACATCCCCACCCGAAGGTGAGCTGGCACCGTGGGTCTAACCCCGGTTGCCGGACCATTTGGTCACTCCTGATGCAACTTCTTGCAAACCACGCTTTTACTCGTTGATTGCCGAATCAACGATAGCGGGATAGCGTGATGATTAACACGCGGGCGGAGTTGGGGATTATTCGCGTTGGTCTATCGCGCATGCATCGGTGCCACCTGGCAAATGCTGGCGATTTTTGGCAATCAATTTATAAATTGCGGATGAAACTACGCGCACGACCGGCAAGTCGATGGCGACTCCGAGTATCGCCCAGCCGAAAGAGCTCGAGCGCAAAAGTGCAGCCACTGCTCTGCTGCCAGAACGCACTGTCGAGTCACGACTAACCCACTGCAATGCCGTCATGCATTGTTCTGTGGTTAAACCAAGTGTGTTGAGATCTGCTTTTTGATGAGCAACAATTTTTGCGTCTGTCTTGATTCGTCGCTCAATGAACGCAACGCAGCGCGCGCAAAACGCACAGTCGCCATCCCAGATTAAAAAATCTGTCGCATGCGTCATCACAGATAGAACGATAGTTGTACTAATCGGTCACTATGCGCACAGATACGATGATTTTGTGAAGTATCGGTTTTTGTATCGACCAAGTTGGGTGTTGTTGCATGTGACCGTGGTCGCTGCCATAGTTCTGATGGTCAACCTCGGGCTTTGGCAATACAGCCGTTATCACGAGCGTCTTGATTTCAACGAAATCGTTTCAGAACGAATCAATGCGCAACCTAAACAACTGCAGATTTTGCTTGCAGAACTCAGCGACGACAAAGTACAACCATCTGATCTCGAATGGCTAAATGTTTCGGTTGCAGGCACTTATCTTGATGATCAAACACTTCTCGCAGTCAACCGCTCGCAAGAAGGCATTTCAGGTGTCGACCCACTCACACCGCTCTTGATTGGCGACGACTCATTCGACGGTGGTTCGGGCGATCAAATAGTGCTTGTCAATCGCGGGTTCATCTCGCAAAAGATTGACACTCCGAAAGCCCCTGTTGGCATCGTTCAACTGATCGCGCGAGTGCGAGTTTCTGAATCGCGTCGTTTTGGCGAACTCAGCGACCCAGCGACTGGCAAGTTAAATGAAGTCATCAACATTGATCTGCCTCGGTTGTCGCAACAGATCGAAAATCTAAACACCGAGATCTACATCGAAGTTCTTGACTCGCAACCAAAAGACTCACCCGAACTTGCACGCATCGCAGACCCAGTTTTGTCGACTGGTTCACACTTGAGTTACACAGCCCAGTGGTTTATTTTTTCAATCTTCGTTGCTGCTGGTTGGGTCGTCGTTGTGCGACGCAAACTAAAGTCAGGCTAAGTTTTCGACGAAACCCTCGAGTTGTCGCAAGTTGCGGCACTCAAATACACCGTCGGTATGAGCACCATATTCGCCGACAATCGAATCGCCCGTATTCCAATACGACTTCGGCTCAGGGTTTAACCAGTAAACATGGCGAGCTCGCTTGCGCATCTCTTTGACCACCCACGATTGCGCGGCGTGATAATTGTTGCGCGCATCGCCAAGCAGCAAAACAGTCGTCTTTGAGTTGATGTCTTTGCCGTAGCGCTCGAAAAACACCTCAAACGCATGACCGTAATCGCTGTGGCCGTCGACCCAAACAACATCTGCCTCACTATTGACTCGGTTAATCGCCTCACCAATGTCTTCAGTCGACTTAAAAAACTTGGTCACTTCGTCAATGCCGTCAATAAATACGAATGAACGAACTTTCGAGAACTGGTTCTGAATCGCGTAAACGAACATCAGAGTAAATCGCGCAAACGCAGCAACACTGCCCGAAATGTCAGCAACAACCATCAACTCAGGCTTTGCCGGGCGCGGATATCGAAACTTCGGATCAGCAGGCACTCCGCCATAACTCAAAGAGTGTCGCACCGTATTGCGAAAATCGAGCGGACCTTTGCGGCCGTGGCGACGCTTGCGTGCCAAACGCGCAGCGAGTTTTCGCGTCAACGGGTATAAAGCTTTCTTCAAACTTTGCATTTCGTCGCGACTTGCGTGCATGAACTCGACATCTTCTGGCAGTGGTTTACGCAAAGTTTTAGCCATCGCCTCGGCACCACGATCGGCGACAAGTCGACGCCGAATCTCTGCTTCAACTTCTTGCTTGAATTGCTCGATGCGACTTTCAAACTCGTCTTTCTCGAGTCGTTCTTCAAGTGAAGAGAGTTCTTGTTTGCTCATCTCACGATTGGCATCCATCAACTTTTGCAGCATGTTGTCAAGATCAAGATTTCGAAGCGTGCGATACAAGTAGTAAGTGCCACCGACTGGTCGACCGGGCTCCATGCCCGCAAAACGTTGCACTGATTGCTTAGCCAAAGCGCGCATCATCGCTTGATCACCATTCATCAACGCACGCATCAACATTGCCGCGATCTCTTCAGGCGTCAAAGAATCCATTCCGCCGCCAGAGCCCTTGCCTTCGCCCTGACCTTTTACTTGGTCCATTTGGTCTTGCATTTCTCGCCAGAAGTCGTCGGGCTGACCTTCTTGGTTTATTTCGTATTCAGGGCCACGCAACGAGAAATAAACTTC
>BJFV01000146.1 GCA_014190055.1 Actinomycetes bacterium | reverse complement strand
GCAGTTGATGACATTGCGCATAATTATCCGCTTATTGGTCTTGTTGATCGTGTGGTTGGCGTAGCCGGCACAGTAGTGACCGTCGCTGCAGTCGAAGTTGGCCAGAAAACTTTTGACCCATCGGCGCTGCACAAACTTAAACTTTCACGCGATGCAGTTGAAGATGTTTTTCGCACACTGGCCACAGAGCCACTTAGCGATCGAGTGTTTAACCCTGGCTTGCCACGCGATCGTGCCGACATAATCGTCGGCGGCTGCTGTGTTCTTGTTGCTGTGATGCGGCGTTTGCAAATTTCTGAGTTGACTGTCAGTCAATACAATCTGCTCGACGGGCTAATCTCTGAATTGCGAAAGAAAACATCTTGAGTCATTCTTCGAACACTTCACCCAAACGCTTTTTACATCCCGCTGGCGCGCCCGTCGCCCCGCCGCGACTTTACGGACAACGAATAATGATGCGACCGTTAGTAGCCCACGACTTTGAGGCCTGGAGTGAAGTGCGGCTGCGCAATGTCGACTGGCTGACCGTTTGGGAGCCACGCCGGTCAGACTTTCTCGCCGACCCAGCGACCGACCGCGATGCTTTCGAAAGGCGCTGCGTGGCTCGAGACCGAGAGCGCCAAAACGGTTCGGCGTACACGCTCGGGTTGTTTGTAAATAATTTGTTGGTCGGCGAAGTGAATATCAACAATGTTGTGCGCGGTGCAATGCAAACGGGCACGATCGGCTATTGGATCGACCGCAAGCATGCCGGCAATGGTTATGTGGCCGAAGGGGTCGCAGCGATAATGAAATTTGCGTTCGACGACTTGAACTTGCATCGACTCGAAGTGTGCATTATTCCGCGCAATACCAACAGCAAGCGAGTTGCCGAAAAGTTAGGTCTGCGCCTCGAAGGTTTAGCCGAGCGCTTTCTTGAAATTAACGGCGTCTGGGAAGACCACTTGCGTTACGCCATCACTTCAGAAGAATGGCAAGAACGCCGCGACGCCCTCACCCACCAGTGGCTCACCACCAAAAAATAAAACTTACTTTTTGAGGCGAGATTGCAGGGCGGCGAGGCGCTCGGCGAACCAAGGTTGGCGGGTTGTCCACACTTGTGGCTCGAGTTCTTTGGCCACGGCTTGTTCGTGGGTCGCCACATTTGCCATCTCTTGAATCGTGCGCTTAGTGAGAGTCGAAAGTTCGCGAGGCACACCCGCAGCGCGCATTGCCATTGTGTGAGCCACCGCCATTAATTCGTCATCGGGCACGCATTTGTATGCCAGCCCAACACGCTGCGCCTCTGCGCCGTCGAGAATTTCGCCAAAGACAACTGCGGCCATCGTGGCTTGTGGCCCCGCAATGTTGCGAAACATCCAAGTGTGGCCGCCGCCAGGGTGCAGACCAATTTGCAAAAACCTCGTGTCGAACTTTGCTCGAGCAGCGGCGATGCGCACATCACAACACAAAGCCAAATTCATACCCGCACCAACTGCTGCACCATTAACTGCGGCAATCGTCGGCAATGGCGAGCGCGCGATGCGCAAAAAACCTTCATAAATTTTCGTCAGCGATGCACCATCAGCCTCAGCCAAGTTGCCGAGGTTTGCGCCCGCACAAAACGCAGGCGCTGCACCAGTCACAATCAGTGCGCCAACCTTTAGGTCGGCTTCAATGTCATCCATCGCAGCCGAAATATCGGCGACCATTTCGGCAGTCATCGTGTTGCGCTCAGCGGGATTATTCAGCGTCAGCGTCGCCACGCCATCTTTTCGCTCAACGTTGACAAGACCCATGAGCATTTAGTTTGGCACATTGTTAGCGTGGTTACCGCATGTTGGACCATGTCTTTAGCGATGCAATTGGCGCCTTGCGTGACGCCTTTTCAAACGCATTTCTTGAGCGACAGGCATTCGACGAGCACTTTCAATCAGATGTTTTGCTCGGTGACCTCGTCTGGGAGACGAGTTACGGCCTGCCTGGCGAAGGTCGACCGCCTCGGGTCGTAGCCCACGTCACATTGACCTGGCCAAGTTGGAGTCAAGCCATATATCGCGCGTGGTACACCGACGAGATTTTTCATGAAGCACCTGAAATCGAAATGGAGATCGTCTTTCGCGTTCAGCGATTGACGACTCAACCAGACGCATCAATAGTCGAACAAATTGCACCGATCAAGAGCCCGCAAATTGGCAAAGAAAAGTTGTCTCGTGAGGGCATCACGGTCGAAATCAACCAACCGACGCCGACCGGCAAACACACTGTTGCCAAAACTGAGTTCGCGATCGAAGTGACATATCAAGGCAGCTATGAACTTGCCGAAGAGACTTTGCAAGATGGCACTAGCAAATTGTTAGACGAAAACTTTGGCACCCTCGGCAGTTGGATTGCAACGACACTCGTCGGCCTTGGCGACCTCAAACTGGTTTTTCACTCAGCCGAAGAAATTTAAACTGCGACAACTACTTTTTGCAAAACCTCTAACACACAGTAAACACAGTCAGCCAAAAATACCTGCTCTTCTTCCATCGAGCCAAAGTCTCCCTTATATTTATCAACTTCGTCTGCAGGCACTAAAGCCTTAGTAATGAGACTCGAGTCAACTTTTGCAAAGTCATAATTACTTGTGCTGGCAACCGACTCAAGCAATGGCAACGCAAGAACCGAGGTTGCAAACTTTTGCAGACCAGTTGCGATTAGCTTTGCATGCTGACAACACGAATAAGACAAAACGTAGAGAACATTGCTTTTATCTTCAGTCGGCTTGAACTCGTCGTAAAACGAGCACTCTCCGAAAAAACTCATACAAAATGGCGACCAACCGTCAGTTTTGCCGATGACCTTGACGGCCACATCTTTGAACTGTTTCTGTGTCAACGCCAAAGTTGTAATACCTACATAAAGCAAATGAGCCAACGCGGCTGCGTAACTTGGGTCTTCTTCGCAAACAACTATTGTTTTCACAAGTTACCTAAAAGCAACCTTAACTCATCCCTGTTGCACGGCAACTAGGGCAAGATTTCACCTCACAAAGATACCACGAGCGGTATTAATTGAACGCCAGAGTGAGCTAGTGAAGACTCTTCGGCACAACAGTAGTCAGAGGCACAAGTGGTCTCGGCCCCATGTGAGTAATTACCTCTGAGGCAACAATAGACCCAATCTTGCCGCACTGTTCGATTGGCTTGCCGCGCACAAACCCGTAAATAAAGCCAGCCGCATACATATCGCCTGCACCAGTCGCATCAACCACGCTTTCGACAGGCTCGGCATCAATGATTACAACTTCATCGCCATCAATAACGACCGAGCCGTGTTCATTGCGTGTTACCGCAGCAAACTCACAATTATCACGCAACTGATGAAGACCGTCATTGATCGAATCAACTTGATAGAGCGCTTTGAGTTCGTCTTCGTTTGAAAACAAAATATCAATGTCGTTTTTCACTAGTGCTAAAAAGTCTGCGCGATGACGATCAACACAAAACGAATCTGAAAGCGTAAGCGCAACTTTTCGACCAGCCGCATGCGCAT
>BJFV01000145.1 GCA_014190055.1 Actinomycetes bacterium | reverse complement strand
CGAGCGCGATGGATCGATTGCTTTCAGCGTGGGTTCGCCGCAAGCGATTATTTTTCCAAGGTCATCTACTAAACCATTTTTGGCAACCGCAATGGTGGCGGCAGGTTTGAAACTGCCGCCAAATTTATTGGCACTTGTTTGTGCGAGCCATGATGGTCGGCCTGAACATCTGCAAGCGGCGCGCGAAATTTTAGCTAGCGCCGGGCTAGACGAAACCGCGTTGCGCAACACCAAAGATTTGCCACTTGATGATGATGCGGCGCACGATGTCGTGCGCGGTGGTGGCGTAGCGACGTCGTTGCAGATGAATTGTTCTGGTAAGCATGCTGGCATGTTGGCAACTTGCGTCGCATGTGGCTGGGCGACTGACGAAAGTTATTTGAACCGCGATCACAAATTGCAAAAACTGATTACTGCGATGATGCCGGAGATGATCGGCGAAGAGGTCGCAAATATCGTCGTCGATGGTTGTGGCGCACCGGCTCACTCGATGACACTTGCGGGTTTGGCTCGCGGTTTTCGAAGTGTCGCGATGGCGAAAGCTGGGTCGCCTGCGCGGGTGGTTGGTGATGCGATGCGTGAGTATCCGCAAATGGTGGGTGGGCCAACTCGAGATGTGACGTTGCTGATGGCCGGCATTTCGGGTCTCGTTGCCAAAGATGGCGCCGAAGGTGTCTATGCGGCGGCATTGCCAGACGGTCGGGCAATTGCATTGAAGATTGCCGACGGTGCAAATCGTGCGCGACCACCTCTGATGCGCGCCGCGCTGAATGCTTTGGGCGTTGATATTTCGGGTGTTGATGAGAGGGCTTTTTCGTCGCCGATTTTTGGGCACGGCAAAATTGTTGGTGAAGTGCGAGTTGTAGATAATCTGCTTTCGACATGACGTTGCATCTTCAGACAAAAGCGCTGCTTGATTTGTTGGCGATGCGTGCCGAACCTGCGCTTGAGACCATGACGCCAGTCGAGGCGCGTGAGATGACATTGCGTTATTACATACCTAGCGACTACGAGATTTTTTCGCGGCGCGACATTGATGCTGGCGGTGTGCCAGCACGTTTGTATCTGCCATCTGCCGAGAAGAATCTTGGTTTGTGCATTTTTATTCATGGTGGCGGTTGGGTTTTTCATACACTCGATGACTACGACGATGTTTGTCGTCGACTTGCGGTTCAATCGGGGCAGGCAGTTCTGAGTATTGATTATCGTCTGGCGCCAGAGTTCCCGTTTCCGACGCCGTTTGATGATTGCATGACGGCCGTTAAATGGGCGCGTGACAACGCGGCATCGCTTGGTTGTGATGCAAGCCGAATGGTTGTTTGCGGTGATTCGGCCGGCGGAAACTTATCGACGCTTGTCGCGCAACATTCTGGTGTCGCATTCAAAATGCAGTTGTTGGTTTATCCAGCAGTTGATGCGAGGTGTGTCACTGAGAGTTATCGCAAAAATGGAGAGGGTTTTTTGCTGACGGCCGCGGCGATGGACTGGTTTTTTGGACACTATTTGTCGGGTGGCAAGGGCAGCGCTGAAGATCCGTTGGTTTCGCCACTGTTGGCCAGCGATGCGATTCTCGCCAAGATGCCACCGACTCTTGTTGTAACTGCTGAATATGACCCGCTATGCGACGAGGGCGAGCAATACGCGCAGAAGCTGACTTCGTTGGGTGTGCCGACGAGTTGTGTGCGCTATCGCGGGCAGATTCACGCGTTTATGCGCTACGGCAGAATTCTTGACGACGGCTATCTACTGATTGCGCAACTTGCCGACGCAATCCGCCGCGCCTGCGCTAATTAATAGCTTCGCCGGTGCGGTCGCGCGGCGCGAAAAATTTGCGAATGATCGGTTCGAAGTGCTCGAGTGGCGCGCTCTTGTAGTCAGGATCAAAAGCGACTTGGTCATACTTGGCGCAAAACTCGGCCGTGTAGTCGAAGTATTCGCTATCGCGGAAGTTTTCGCGTGCATTCGGATCTAATCCGATGTGTTGCCAAAAGAAGTAACCCTGAAAAATGCCGTGGTGTGCGACGAGCCAGTGGTTGGCCTTTGAAACTGCAGGTTCGACAATCGCGGCAGCAACTGCGGCGTGGTTGTATGGCGAGAGGTTGTCGCCGATGTCGTGCACAAGTGCGCACAAAATATATTCTTCGTCGCGACCATCGCGCTCAGCGCGAGTTGCAGTTTGCAGACAGTGCTCAAGGCGGTTGACCGGAAAGCCGCCGTAATCGTGACGCAAATATTCGAGTTGTTCGATCAGTCGATCGGCGACGCGGGCTTGAGTCGTTTCGAGTTGCACCATGATGTTGTCCCAGTCGGCCTTCGTTGATTCGGCGAACGAGGTGAATTTCGCTCGCGAACTCGAAGCGTCTTTGGCAAATTGTTGCTCGCGCGATGTGTCAAGTGTCATGGTTTGAGAGTAGTTCGCGACCGAGTCATTGCCTCTGAGTGGACTTTGTGCGGTGGTGCAGTTTCGTGTCCGATTTTTGGGTTGTGCGTGTCGGGCGTCACAGCAAATGGCGTAAATTAAGCCTTTTAGCGGGTATCCATGACTTGCGCATGGTGCATCCCTAAGTTGGTTTTTGCAGGAAATACCTGCAGAAAAAGGAGAAATTGATATGGGATTTTGGGCAGCATTTGGACAACTTGTCCTTTTAGCAATCCTGCTTGGCGCAGTCACGACCGTAATTGATTCGGTTCTTGGCGTAGTCGGGTTGGGCGCAATGATTAAGAAGATTCCAGTCGTTGGATCGAATTGGACTCTCATTATCAGCATTTTGATGATGGCAGTGCTCGATTTCAGTCCACTTACATACTGGGGTATCACTTTGGATGGTTGGAGCGGCTGGATGGGTTACGTCGGTAGCGGCGCGATCGTCTACGGCATGGTTCCAATGAAGGATGCCGTAATCTCGATGATTAGCAAGGGATTCCGAATGTAAGAAGCGGGTTTCCGCACTTACAAATTCGCGTTTTCTACGCGTTTTAATGATGGGGCCGCCGGGATTTCCGGCGGCTCTTTCATTTGTGGGGTTTGTTGCCGTTGAATCGGGCGCTGGTTTGTTTTTTGCCGTTTAATCAGCCGTTGCCTAGTTCATTGCCGTTGAATCGGCCGTTGCGCAAGTTGGGGTAGTTTTGTAGCCGGATCAATTCGCTAGCCAAGAAACTCGGCACGGTTCCAACCCGATTGTGCGAGGTTGACCTAACTAGTTGCGGGCTGGGCTCTGCCCCGTGTTGTGGGAGAGGTCGCGGAGGGCGGGGAGAGAAATTGTGAGTAGGGCGACGACGATGAAAAGCACGGCGATTACAGCAAAAGTCTGCTGCAGGCCGAAGCCTTCGACGGCCAGGCCGACAATCACTTGACCGATTGGTGGGGCAGCGTAAAGCGCTGACATCTGCACGCCATAGACCCGACCTTGCATCTCGGCGGGCACTCGATTTTGAATCAACGTATTCCAAAGAGGGTTGAACGGACCCCAAATCGCACCCATTAGAAAACCAGCAAGAACGAAAACGTAAGTCGGCGGCAACAAAACCATCGGCGCAACTGCGAAAGTCACGCCAATC